>SZPB01000466.1 GCA_030263535.1 Cytophagia bacterium CHB2 | reverse complement strand
GCGCTTATCGACTCGGATAAACGCGACGCCGCCCCCATTGGTCTGGAAGCGACGCGGCTGCCCATTCCCGAAAACCTCGTGCAGCAGTTCACCCGGCACGCGCAGTTTGTCGCTGCCGACCCGGTCGTGGCCAAAATCCGCAGCGATCTCTTTGCCGCGCTGGAGGCGCAGGCAGGCGAAATCCCGTTGACCCAAAAAATTTTCACCATCACCTCACCCACCGGCAGCGGCAAGACGCTCGCGGCCCTGAATTTTGCGATCAAGCTGCGACATCGATTGGCACAGGAACAGGGCGCCGCGCCGAGAATCATTTACGCCCTGCCCTTCACCAGCATCATCGATCAAAACCACAACGTGTTTGAAAAGGTGCTTTCCCTTCTGCCCGATTTTGCTGCGAACAGCTCACGTTATCTGCTCAAGCATCACCATCTTGCTGACGTCTGTTACGTCACGGAAGAAGTTGCCGCGGAGAGCCTACCACTGGACAAGTCGCTGTTGCTCATTGAAAGTTGGGAAAGCGAAATCATCGTTACCACCTATGTGCAGCTTTTTCACACCATCTTCAGCTCTAAAAACCGGCTGCTGAAGAAATATCACAACCTCGTCGGCAGCATCATCATTCTCGACGAGGCGCAAAATCTGCCGGTAGAATACTGGCCGCTCGCGCGCCACATGCTCCGCTGGCTCGCCGAGGCTGGGAATTGCACGATCATCATGATGACAGCCACTCAGCCGTTGATCTTTTCTCGCAATGAAGCAATGGAGCTTGTTCCCAACCCCAAGCAAAGCTTTCAGGCATTGGATCGCATTTATTTTCACATCCACCATCAACGCCAGGAATTGCGCGAATTTGCCGCGCATTTCGCCAGCCAGTTGGAGCCTGACAAATCATATGCAGTGATTCTCAACACCATTAAATCCTCGCTGCAATTTTTTCGATTTCTGGAAAAGTCGGGGGTTCTCAGCCACGAGCTGTTTTACTTGTCCACGAACATCGTTCCAGACCACCGCTGGCAGCGCATCGCCGACATGCGGCAAAAGCTGGAGCACCGATCATCGATCATCCTGGTCTCGACACAAGTGATCGAAGCCGGCGTCGATCTCGATTTTGACATCATTTATCGCGACCTCGCTCCCATCGATTCGATGGTGCAGGCGGCCGGACGGGCCAACCGCCACGGCATTCACGGCAAAGGCCATGTCCATATCGTCAGGCTTGCTGACACAGAGAACCGCGAATTTGCCAGGTGGATTTATGGCAAAGCGCATTTGGGGGTTGCCGCCGAGCTTCTGAAAGACAGACAAGAGCTCAATGAGTACAAATTCCTGGAGCTCGTGCAAAAAAATTATGAAAAGCTGGTTAAGACCAAAGACCTGTCTGAAGGCGAGAAAATTTACCGCGACTGGTGGCAATGCTCGGATTATGAGGCGCTGCAGCGCTTTCAGCTTATCAGCGCAAAATTTGGCTACGTGGATGTCTTTCTGGCCGTAAACCCGGAGGCCGAGAACGTGTGGAAGCGATACCTGAACGGCGTGCTCCGCGAGCGAGACTTCAAACAACGGCAGCAGAATTATCTCCAGTTGCGCAGCGATTTTCGAAGATACATCATTTCCGCGCCACTGAAATCGACCAAGGAATTTTTCTGGAACCACGTGCGTGGCGACCAGATCAAACCTGGTTATATACCATGCGATGCCATAGAAGATTATTACGACCCACAAACGGGCTACAAACGCATCGAGGATGACAAAATAATGATCTTTTGAGGAGGCAGCGATGAAGGTTCTTCTTGGAATTTTACGCTTAACGGATCAACACTTCGCCCAGCGCGACGCGCACAAGCTGCGCGGCTATATCGGCCGTTTGTGGGAGGAATATGATCTCTTGCACAATCACGCCGGCGACGGACGCTTGCAATATCGCTATCCGCTCGTGCAATACAAAGTGCTGCACGGCATTCCCCACATCATTGGCCTAGCCGAAGGCGCGCCGCTGCTGGCAAAAATTTTCCTCGAATTGAAAACGCTGAAAATCGATGAAAAAATCTACGAGAATCTCCATTTGGAACTGAGCCACCACGAAACCGAATTCGGCGACGCCGGCGAGGCCGTCACCTATCAGTTTGTCACGCCCTGGCTGGCCCTCAACCAGCAAAACTACCAAAAATTCCGCAGCTTCGTGCTTGATTGGGAAAAGCACTCGTCCGTGCAACATGAAATGCAAGTGGACATGCTGCAAAGCATTCTGGTCAACAACGTCATCGCCGTGGCCAAGGCGCTGCGTTACACAGTCGAGCAAAGGCATCGCCCTATCGTTCGCGTCGAAACCTGCGAAGTCAAATTCAAAGATCAACCCATGCTGGCATTCAAAGGTAGCTTTCAGATGAATTTTCATTTGCCGGATTTCATCGGTCTCGGTAAATCGCCCGCACGAGGCTTCGGCACCGTAAAAAGACTGTTGCCATAAACAAAATCAACCGCGCCGCGCACACGGTTGATCTGTCATCTTCTTTCTTTGATTGCGATAATCGACAAAAGAAGAAGAGTTAAGAACAGAATCAGTTCAGACATTCTTACTCCTTTGTTTTACTGATTCCGGAAATCATCCATCAAAACAAGGATTGAAACTCGACACATCACAATGAGCCGCTGCACAGCCCATTTTCAGCTGTTTGCTTTCTTGCACCTTGCAACTTGCCATTTGCCTCCCATGCAACTCGTCCTCAACACCCCTGGCGCCTACCTGCGCCTCAAAGACGGCTGCTTTCACATCACCGTCGCAGAACAAAGCAAGCTCGTCTCGCCCAAAAAAGTCGAGAGCATCCTCATCAGCTCCGCCGTCAAGCTCAGCTCCGCCGCCCTGCAGCTCGCCGTCGAAAGCAACATCGACGTCGTCTTTCTCGACAAATTCGGCGCGCCCTTTGGTCGCCTCTGGCACGCCAAACTCGGCTCCACCACCCGCATTCGCCGCGGCCAACTCATTGCCAGCACCAGCGCCGAAGGTCTCGGCTACGCCCGGCGCTGGATTCAGCAAAAGCTCGACAATCAAATCGACTTTCTCACCACCCTTGCCAACAAGCGCCCGGCCAAGCAAGAACAACTCGGCGTCTACATCAACCAAATCCAAATCATTCGCGACAAGCTGAAGGACGTTCACCTTAAAAACGGCGCCTCCGCCCAGGCCGATTTGGAAAACACCCCCAACTTGCCCCATGCCCCATGCCCCGTGCCTCTTGCCGCCGACTCCCTGCGCGGGCTCGAAGGCACCGCCGGCCGCATTTACTTCGAAGCGCTCAGCTTCGTGCAGCCGGAACAATTTCCCTTTCATGGCCGCTCACGCCAGCCCGCAAAAGACGAGTTCAATTGCATTCTCAACTACTGCTACGGCGTGCTCTACGGCCTGGTCGAACGTGCCTGCATGCTTTCCGGGCTGGAGCCGTATCTCGGCTTCTTTCACACGGACAATTACAACAAAAAATCGCTGGTCTTCGATCTCATCGAGCCGTACCGGCTTTGGGCCGAAGAAACCACTGTCTATCTTTTCAGCCAGCGGCAGGTGAAAAAAGAGATGTTCGACAAAATTCAAAACGGCATGACGCTCAATAAAGAAGGCAAGCAAGTGGTGATCGCCGCATTCAACGAGCGCCTGGACGCCGCCCTCCGCCACCACGGCCGCAATATCAGTCGGCGCAATATCATTCAGTTCGACTGTCAAGCCTTCGCACAGGAGTTGCTCAAGATCGATTTGGAACGCGAACCCGAAACGGAATGACAGGGAGGCGGAAGGAGAGTAACGGAAAGATCAAGAAGAATTTGCCACTTGCAAACTTGCCCCTTGCATGCTAACCTGGGTCATCTACGACATCGTCAAAGACAAGCCGCGCACACAGGTGGCCAAAACCTGCCAGCGGGCCGGCATCATGCGCGTGCAGTATTCGGTCTTTCTCGGCGAGTTGAATGCCAACGAAATCGACGAGCTGGGATTGAAAATCAAAGCGCTGATCGACGAGGAAACCGACCGCGTGTACATTTTCCCGATGTGCAAGGAAGATTTCTCCAAAGTGCGCCTGCTCGGCGAAGCGTTCGATAAAAAACTCGTTACCAACGAAATTCGCGAACTATTTCTCTAATGTTTATTTCTAC
>SZPB01000465.1 GCA_030263535.1 Cytophagia bacterium CHB2 | reverse complement strand
TCAAAGAAAAGATCGGTATCGCTGTAAAAGCTTGTGTCAATCGGCGTGGCCAGCAATGAGCCATAATCGCCAAAGTTGACGCGCTTCATCTCGCCGATTTGCGAGCCGCCTTCACGCGTGCCGTATACATAAAGCACATTATTGGTGATATCCAGAGCGACAACCGGCCGGGTCCAGCCGTGATCTTGATTGATGTCATAAATCGACCAGGCGCCTCCACTGGTGCGGTGATACAGCGCATTTTGCGTCGTCGTGGCGCCGCCGCCGCCTTTGGTCTTTATCACCATGAAGATTTCATTATTGTGAGTTGCCATGCAAATGTGATTGTCCGCAGAAGTGCCGACGGGCTGTGGCAGCGCGGAAGTCTCGTCTATCCAAAGCGTGTCGGGATCATTTTCTTTGTGGCGCAGAAATCCGTAAATCACGTTGTTGTTGCTGCTGTTTTCTGCGTAGCCAAGGCCGATCACGTTGGTTCCGCCGATTTTGAAAGGCACGGCGTCGGTTAATGCTGCCCCGTCATTCAAGTTGCTTTTGACCACGAAGGGCGAGGACCATACCGCGCCGTCATTATTGGAACGCTGGCCATAGAGCGTTGAATCGTTTGCCCAAAAAACCCATAGTCTGCCGCTCAGTCCTAGCACCAAAACCATTTCATCGGTTTGCACCGAGTTGACGGCTTTGGGATAGCCGCTGTCAATGCTCCAGGCGCCGCTGCTGAAACTTAAGCGCAAGAGTTGGACCGTGCCCGTGCCGGGCAGGAGGATATACGCTTTATTCGTGGCAGCGTTGAGTGCAATATCCGGCCGGGGCTTGGCCGAATTGCTGATGACCAGCGTGGGCGTCCAGTTGAAACCGTCGAATTTCCACAGATGCCAATCTTTGTCGATTTTGGATTGCGCTGCCATCCACCAAAAGCCGCCGTGATGAAAAAGCTTGCTTTGATTCTGATGATTGAAATTGTCGGTTGTGCCGACGACTGGCGCGCCAATCAAGCTATACGGCTCGATGGCGTATGGCAACGAAGCGACCTGCGTCGTTTCAACACTGGTGGAAACAAATAAAGTGTAGCTTCCCAACGTATCTGGATTGCGCAATGCCGTTTCCGGAATGAAAAGCGTAATGGAGTCGTTATTTGCGGTTGTTACAGCGCCGGGCATGACGATGCTGATCGTGCGCTTGGCGCTATCGGCCGTGGCCGTTGCAAGCTCCGTGTTGACACGAACCTGGCTCAAGACGCCGTGTGCCATGCCCGTCGCTGCGGGAAAGCGCACGCGGAACGTGTCAAGTCCGGCTAGCATGCGGCCGCGGCTGCCAAGATGGAAGCCGATGGTATAGCTTGATATGGAATCCGGATCCGTTGGTAACGGCGTCACTTTGGCGGCAGTAACTGTCGTTGTGGTTCGCACAAGAGTATAGCCCGGCGAAAATCCCGGCGTGAGTTGCGCGCTTGTCCACGCTTGCAGCGAATCGACTCCGAAGCTTGTTTTGTTGATGACGCCGGCCAGAGAATCAACGACCACGACGGCTGTGTCACCGCCAATTAGCGCAATCGGAGTAGTGATGTACATTTCACGCAAAGTGGCATTCGTGGTTACTGTGCTCGCGGGCGTGCCGTTAACCGTCACGAGTGAGGATGTGAGAGAGGACGGCACAGAGGTATTGTTGGGGAAACGCAAAGAAATCGTTCCCGCGCCCGCAGCCAGGCTGCCCGTCAAAGTATCTGTGATGATGGGAATCGTGTAGCGCGCCTGCGCATTCACCTGGTTCGATTCGATTGTGACGGAATCTATCACCACCGGCGGCGCAACCACGGTCTGGAATAGATTAAACCACATATCGTTTGTCGTGCTGTTGGCGGCGCATACCATCATCCCAACAACGCCGTTGACGTATTGGCGCGGCACGGTCAGGTTTTGAAACGCGTTGCCGGCCGCAAAAAGCAATTTGGTGGAGGCGACGCTGCTGGCTGTCGCTTCCGAGCCGATTGCCACGATTTTGTATTCGGCAAAACTGCTATCCTGGCGGATGCCGGATAGAATAAGAGATGTCGTAGATGTATCAATCGCTATGGCCGGCGACGTCCAGCCGGCCGCCGGGCTATGAATGACAGGACGCCGTTGCCATGCGCCAGTATTGGTGCGCTTGTACAACGTATTGCGGGGAACGCCAGTGCCGCCGCCAAACGTTCTGGTCAATAGATAGATATTGTTGTTCGCATCAACCGTCATGCTGAGTTGATTGTTCGCCTGCTCTGAACCCTGGTAGGTGATGAGACTGGATTCATCGGTCCACACGCTGTCGGGATCGCCATCGAGATGGTATAGGAAGCCAAACCTGCTGGTTGATCCGGTAACCCCTTCTTCACCATAAGACACGCCAACATAGTTGTTGCCGCTCTGTGAAAAGGCCACCGCATCGACTACGCCTCTTGGCTGGTTCAATGTGCTTTTTATCGTAATCGGCGTGAGAGACCAGCTTAACCCGCCGTCGCTCGATTTTTTGGCCTCGAGTTTTCCGCTGGCGATGCGAAACACCCAAAAGTCGCCGTCGGAAGCTTGCGCCAGAGTGAGCGGGTGATTGTTGTCAATATTGCCGAAGAGAGGAATATCCACGGTAAAACTCGTATTCCACGTGCCGGCGGGATTGTAAGTTAAACTCCAAAACCGTGTGGCATTGGTATGTGAGCGCACGAGTGACAGCTTGCCGGTGGCTTCATGCAAAAGCGCGTCATAACGATTTTGCGTGCTTTTATCCAACGCTTTATTTCTGGCCCAAACGCCATTGCCGTCATAACGCCAGATGTACCAGCGCTTGTTGGTCGCATCGAGCGCAATCGCCCACCATTTGGAATCATGATAAAACACTTTGCTTTGATTTGATTTGGAGGAATTGGCCATCGTGTTGACGTGCATAAGGGCGCCGGGCTGCGCCGAGACGCCAGTTACGTTCCACAGGCAAGAAACCACCAAAGCTATTGCTAAACCAGTGTGCCGCTGAAACCGTTTCAACGCATGAACCATATTAGAACTCCTTTTAATACACATCATTGGATTATTCAAATCACTGATGTCGCTTCAGGTGAGGTCCGTCCGTGGGCACCCTCGATTGAAGGTGAAACTCTGGAAAGCGCAACGAAGATAAGCTAACAATGCGCTAATAGTACCCCAGATATTAGTAACTGCGGAAAAACAGCGCTAAGAAGAAAATGAGCGGCAAGCCTGACGCTTTGAAAACTTAAAAACAAAACGCCGATCTTTCGAGTAGACTCGAACAATCGGCGTTTCAGTGACTTCAATATTTGCGGAGTTGTGTGTGACGCGATCAAGCGCAACAACGGCGATGGCTTTCCGGATTGCCTTACTTGATATAATGCAAACGCCCGGTAATAGCCTGTCCGTCGATTTGCAGTCGATAGAGATAAGTTCCGCTGGCAACCGCGATACCGTTATGATTGCGAGCATTCCAGCGGCGTTCATGCACGCCCGCTGCCAGCTTACCGTTGACCAACGTCTTGACCAGTTGGCCGTTAACGTTGAAGATCTGCAGCTTCACAGCAGCCGCATCTTTGAGCCGGAAGCGAATTTGTGTCTGCGGATTAAACGGGTTGGGGTAAGCGACAATCACATCCTGCTCGTTCAGATGTTCCGCGGTTTGCGCCACTTGGCGTTCTTCCTCGCGAAGAGTGATCGGTTTCGCCAACGCCGCGCCAGGCAAATGGATGAATTGCGCCCACGTTTGATCC
This sequence comes from Cytophagia bacterium CHB2, assembly GCA_030263535.1. Classification (NCBI taxonomy): domain Bacteria; kingdom Pseudomonadati; phylum Bacteroidota; class Cytophagia; species Cytophagia bacterium CHB2. The sequence continues at coordinate 428 of SZPB01000465.1, read as the reverse complement.
CGCGTTGTGTTGTTTGCCAATAAAATCAGATCCGATGCGCCCGTAACTACATGCGCAGGAGCGGAAGAATCAAAGAAATCATCGAAACCGTTATCGAAAATGGTGTCGCGCACGGCGCTGGCCAGCGCGCCATAATCTCCAAGAGACACGCTTTTCATTTCCCCGATTTGATGGGAGCCCTCGCGCGTGCCGATCGCATAATAAACTCCATTTGTCGCATCGATAGCTCCCACTGGGCGGGTCCAGCCATTCTCGAGATTGATGGTGTAGGCCGTCCAGGTTCCGTCGGTTGCGCGATGAAGCAATCCGTTTTTGGCTGCGCTGCTGCCGCCGCCGGAGGTTTTGACGGTCATGAAAATTTCTTCATTGTGGACGAGCATGTTGATATGATCGTCCGCTTCGGTATTGGAAAATTGTTCCACCGAAGA
>SZPB01000464.1 GCA_030263535.1 Cytophagia bacterium CHB2 | reverse complement strand
GCTTCTGATTTATTTATTGTATGGGTATCACAGAAGCAAATTGCATAAATCAGGATCGAACTGAAATTTTTTGATTGATTCTGATACGATTTGATACTATTTTGATACGTTTGCTCGGTGTGTTATCTTGAGTATTATTGGAGAAGAAACCTTGAAAACGTATCCCGAAAATATGAATCTGGCGACGGCCGCAAAATATCTCGGCGTGTCGCCGGTGACGATCAAGCGCATGCTCAAAGATCGCGAGATTCCTGCCGCAAAAATTCGCGGACGCTGGCTGTTTAAGAAAGACGTGATTGATGAATGGTTGGCAAAAAATTCATGGTCACAGATTACCCCCAAGTCCAAAAAAAATCAGCGGGAGGCGATGTCATCGTTGGCTGCGCCTCACATGCATCCCTCTGTTGTCCGCTTATTCGCCACGCTGGATAGACTTAATTTCAGTAATTTGGATGCTGCGGATTGGGACGAGGCAAAAAAGTTCATCAAAGAAAAAGAAGCGGAACGCACACAAAAACTCATTAATTTGGCTGAACGTGGGGAATGAGCGTGCTGCAAATGTTCGACACGAATTATATCTTGGCTTTGATCGATCCACGTTCCGAGGAACGCGATAAAGCGCGTCTTGCACTCGACCCTACATTGGAAACCGTTGTGTCCTGTGTTGCTTATGGCGAAGCGTGGGAAGGGTTATGCCGGGGCCGTCCTGAAAAAACTGCGAAGAAACGCAAAAATTTTGAAGCGGTTATTGCATCTTTGCGAGTGTTATGGTTGGATAATGAGACCTTGCAACGATTTCATGATTTGTTTTGGCAATTGTGCCGGCAGGGTACGCCGATTCCGGCCAATGACATCTGGATTGCCGCGCTTTGTTTGCAGCACGATGCCATTCTTATCACCGACGATTTCGATTTCAAGCAAGTCCCGGGCTTGAAAATACGAAGCTGGTAAACTCATCGTAGGAGGCCATCTTGGCGAACCTCTCCGAAGTTACGCACACACATCAGCAAACCTCTTCTCCGGAACTCCTCCGCGCCCTGGGATTAAAAGAAGCAATCGCGATCAACGTTGGCTGTATTATCGGCTCCGGCATTTTTTTGGTGCCGGCAACGATTGCCGGGCATTTGCCCGCCATGGGTCCGATCTTGCTCGTGTGGGTGGTCGCCGGCATGTTGACTCTGTTCGGCGCACTCTCGCTCGCCGAGCTTAGCTCGATGTTGCCGCAGTCCGGCGGGCCTTATGTTTATTTGCGTGAATCCTACGGCAAAGTTTGGGGCTTTCTCTTCAGTTGGAATGATTATTTTATCAACAAAGCGGCCTCCCTTGCCGCCGTTTCCATTGCCTTCACTACTTATCTCGGCCATCTCGTGCCGGCGATTGGGCAAAGCGAACCGTTTTTTCAGCCCGGCTGGAGCATCTTTGGGCATCCGTTCACATTCGGCTGGAGCCAGCTCATTGCCATTCTCGCCATTGCTGCAGTGACCATCGTTAATGTGCGCGGTGTAAAATTCAGCGGTTCGGTGATGAACTTCTTCACCACCGCCAAAGTGGTGGCGTTGATTCTGTTGATTCTCTCGGCTTTTTTTTCGAGTCAGGCGAACACGGCGAATATGGCGCCGTGGTGGCCGGAGAGCTGGACCAGCGGAATGACGGCGGCATTCGGTTTAGCTATGATCTCAGCACTCTGGTCTTATGATGGTTGGATTGATGTTACCCTCAATGCCGGCGAAGTCAAGAACCCTACCCGCAACGTGCCGCTGGCCTTGATCTTGAGCTGCCTGGCAGTGATGGCGCTTTATCTGCTCGCCAATATTGCTTATGCCTTGATCATCCCGATTCAACAAATGCCCAACTCGCAGCGCATCGCTTCGGATGTTGCGGCCACGGCGGTCGGCCCCATCGGCGCCAGTCTGATTGCGCTCGGCATCATGTTGTCGACCTTCGGCACACTCAACGGCATGTCGTTGTCCGGTCCGCGTTCGATTTGGGCGCCCGGCCATGATCGTATTTTTTCTCCCCACTTTGGTAAAGTCCATCCGCGTTTTCGCTCGCCTTATGTCGCAATCATTGTGATCGGCGTGTGGGGCGCGCTGCTCACGTTGAGCGGCACGTATGATCAGCTTGCAGCTTACGTGGTATTTGGCTCCTGGGTTTTCTATGCGATGGCGGCCGTGAGCGTGATTATCCTGCGGAAAAAAATGCCCGACGTTCAACGGCCATACAAAACCTGGGGGTATCCGGTGACAACGCTAGTGTTTGCCGCCATTGCCGGCTGGTTTATCTACAATACTCTCCGTGAAGACCCGCGCAATGCCCTGATCGGCATTGGGTTGTTGGTGCTGGGTTTGCCGTTTTATTATTATTGGACGCGGCAGCGCTGAACCCGCATCAAACAAATCCCTTTCAACAGATTCGTGACTCTTGCGGTCATAGGTGTAGATTCATCCTTTTGACAAAAGGTCGGGTTAATGTTGTTATCACCGTAATTGCAATCACCAATCCTTCAATCTTGACCACAAACATGAAAGGTGAGTCATGCCCTCTTTTTTTCCCTTTGTACGCATGAAGTTTATCCTGCTCGCGCTTGCCGTGGTTTTGCCGCATCTTTCTTTTGCGCAAACAACGGCAAGTGAAGATACGACGATCTCGGTGGCGATTGACAGCATGCGCGCACAAATCGCCGCGGATACGGCCCAAACGCCAGTAGCTCCGCCCCCCACCGGCTTTACGAGTTCCATTGATAACGCCGCCGGCGTGGTGGTGCGCGGCCTAGCCGCCGTTCTGTTTTATCCGATTGGGCCGTTTCCAGCGATCGTGTTGTGGCTCATCATTGGCGCGGTGTTTCTTACGTTCTATATGGGTTTCGTCAACCTGCGCGGCTTCAAACACGCCATCGAACTGGTGCGCGGGAAATATACCAACCCGAACGAGGCCGGTGAAGTCACGCACTTCCAGGCTTTGAGTTCGGCGCTGTCCGCTACTGTTGGCCTCGGTAACATCGCGGGCGTCGCCATTGCGGTTTCGATTGGCGGCCCGGGCGCCACGTTCTGGATGATAGTCGCCGGCTTTCTGGGCATGAGCAGCAAATTCGCCGAATGTACCCTCGGCCAGATGTATCGCAAAATAGACGAGAAAGGCCGGGTCTCGGGCGGGGCGATGCACTACTTGCATGACGGTTTCAAAGAAAGGGGAATGGGGGGTATCGGCAAAGCCTTGTCCGTGCTTTTCGCGATTTGTTGTATCGGCGGTTCGTTCGGCGGCGGCAACATGTTTCAGATCGGCCAATCCCTGGGCGGAATCACCAATACCATCCCGGCATTGGCGGATTACAATTGGGCGTATGGCCTTCTTATGGTCGGTATGGTGGGCATTGTTATCATTGGCGGCATCAAACGCATCGCGCAAACCGCGGAGAAAATCGTGCCGTTCATGTGCGGCATTTACGTTTTGGCTGCGCTTGCGATCTTATTCATGCATTTCTCTGAAATCCCGGCGGCCTTTGCAACGATTATCTCCGGCGCGTTCACGCCGGAGGCCGGTTATGGCGGCATCATCGGTGTGCTGGTGCAGGGGTTCCGCCGCGCCACGTTTTCGAATGAAGCCGGCGTCGGCTCGGCGCCCATCGCGCACTCTGCGGCGAAAACCGATATTCCCATTCGCGAAGGTTTTGTGGCCCTGCTCGAACCGTTTATTGATACCGTCGTAGTATGCACCATGACGGCGCTGGTTATTGTGATCACAGGCGCCTACAACGCCGGCGGCGCATTCGAAGCAGCGCGCGCGGCGGGTAACGGCGGCTTGCTCACCTCGCTGGCGTTTCAAGAGAGAATACCCTGGTTTCCATACATTCTCTCGCTTGCGGTTTTTCTGTTTGCCTATTCCACTTGCATTTCCTGGTCATACTACGGCGAGCGCTCGTGGACGTATCTCTTTGGCCCGCGCAGCTCGATCATTTACAAAGTTCTGTTTCTGGTGTTCGTTTTTCTTGGGGCGATCATTACGGCGCAAAACATCATTGACTTCAGCGATCTCATGATTTTTTCAATGTCGCTGCCGAACATGATTGGCTTGTATCTCATGGCCCCCAAAGTTCGGCGCACGATGAAAGAATACTTTGCCAAGCTCAAAGCAGGAGAGTTCAAGGTTTATTCGTAAGATGTTTGAACAAGTGTGAAGAA
>SZPB01000463.1 GCA_030263535.1 Cytophagia bacterium CHB2 | reverse complement strand
GGAAAAACTTTATCGCCAATGGTCACCGAGTTTCACCGAATAGTTTTTTGTTGCTTCGCAGAAGCTTTGATTTGCAGCTTGTCTGCAAATCAGGGTAGAACTTTATCGTTCGATGAAAAGAGCATGCCACTCCTCCGGAGTTGTCGAAAACTGTTTGCGTCCATCACTATAAACATTTCACTCCTAGCGGAGTTTTTCATTTCATCTTGAGGCAAAAATTTAATGCCCAACCACTTGAATGACTCGTAATGCGCTCAAAACCGAGCCGATGGCGTGCTTGGCTAAATCCAGTGCAGAATTAAGGTATTAATTTTCAATTGCTAATCGCTAATTGTCAATTGTCTATTCCTGACACAATCCGCATTCCCCAATCCGCAATATCAAATTGCCCCGGACTCGCGCAGCGCAAGAATTTTTTCTGTATCAAAATCCAACAAATCTTTCAGAATTTCCTCCGTGTGTTGCCCCAGCAATGGCGGCGGCGCATACACGTTCGAAGGCGTTTCTGAGAATTTTGCCACCGGACCCAGCACACGCAAATCGCCTGCTGGGTGCTGGATGGTCCTCACCATGTCGCGCGCCAACACTTGCGGATCCTGCAAAATTTGCGGAATGCTGTTGATCGCCGAAACCGGAATTTGTGCCGCCAGCAAAATGGCCAGCCATTCTTCGGTTGATTTTTCACGCAAGCGGTTTTGCAAGCGGCTGGTCATGGCATCGCGATGCTGCAACCGCTGCGCATTGTTAGCGAATTTCGGATCCTGCGCCATCTCGGCGAGATCGAGATGAAGGCAGAGCCGGCGAAACTGTTCATCGTTGCCCACGCCAATCGCAATTTGGCCGTCTGCTGTGGCAAAGGCTTGATAGGGCGCGAGATTGGGATGCGCATTGCCATAGCGACGCGGCGCTTGACCGGAGACCAGATAATTCATCGCAACGTTAATCAACCACGAAACCTGGCTGTCGAGCAGCGCGATATCGATGAACTGGCCCGCCCCGGTTTTGTGGCGATGCGCCAGCGCGCCCAGAATCGCGTTGGCGGCATACATGCCCGCCATCACATCGGCAATGGCCACGCCAACTTTGCAAGGTTCGCCCTCGGCCTCGCCGGTGATGCTCATCACGCCCCCTTGCGCTTGAATGATGAAATCGTATCCCGGCCGATCAGCATAAGGCCCGTTTTGGCCATAACCGGTGATGGCGCAATAAATCAAACCGGGATTGAGCGGCTGAAGCGAGGCATAATCCAATCCCAGCTTGGTCATCTCGCCGGTTTTGAAATTCTCAACCAGGACATCGCTTTGGGCCGCGAGCTTCTTGATCAATTCACGGCCCTGAGCAGATTTGAGATTGAGGGTGAGGCTTTTTTTATTGCGATTGCAGCTCAGAAAGTAAGCCGACTCGCCGTGAAACCAGGGCGGGCCCCATTGCCGGGTGTCATCGCCGCTGCCCGGGCGTTCCACTTTGATGATTTCCGCGCCCATGTCGCCGAGCAATTGCGTGCAAAACGGCCCGGCGAGCACGCGCGAGAGATCGAGCACGCGCAAACCGGCAAGACAGCCGGAAGTGGGAGGATTCATAGGGGCGAAATCTAAGCAAAGAAAGCATTACAATGCAAGCGCGTTAATCCGTGTCAATCCGTGGCTAAAAAAACAATCAGCCACGGATGAACACAGATGCGCACGGATTTTTTGGATTATCCATTTCAGCCCGAGCCTTCCTAAAAATTGATTGCTCAACGTGGCAAGATTCAAACGGAGCGGCTCATCATCCGTGTAGATCCGTGTCAATCCGTGGCCCAAAAAAACAATCAGCCACGGATGAACACGGATGTGCATGGATTTTTAAAGTCTTTTGGGTTGATCGGAGTCTGTCATAAGCCATAGAGCATTCAAAGTCAGAATAAAATTTTGAAAGTTTGAATGGCAAAACCATTTGGGTCAAAACGATTGAATGGTTTTGCCCATAATAGTTTTGCCTTAAGTTTTTCCCAGGCTATAAACCCAACAACCTCACACATTTTCCCAGAACTGCGAATCCTATCAATTATTATTCCCATTCTCGCAGAATTTTGGGGCACACGCCAAAATATGAGTTCTCTAACTTATTGATTATTCAAACGCAGTTTCTGCCTGCTGCAGCTTTTCTCCGGTACAATTCTTGATATTTCACTTTAAGGACAAGTGTTGGAACGACATGCATTATCTCGGGGAAGTCCAGCGCCGCCTCACCCAAATTTTTCTCCGGGACTTCCCTCCAAATGAATTCTGTTCATTTCCAAGCAGAGTGTGCGAAAACGATTGATTTCAACACAGGCTGATCTTGTCGAAGCCTGTCGAAGCCTGCTCATCGAGGTTGAGCACGGCTCGCCGAAGTCAGCTCAGGGTGCAGTCATTCCAGGTTTTCACACAGTCTGAACCTTCACGAACCTCCAAACCCAAGGCTCACGCCATGCCTGACAAACCCAAAAACCGCAAAAAGCCCAAAGCCGATTATCGCATGCGCACGCATTTGATTCACGGCAACTATGACAGCAAGAAGTGGGATTACGATCATCATGTCGTGCCGCCCATGTCGTCTTCCGCGACCTATCGTCTCAGCTCGGCGCATCGCGGGGCGCAGGGTTTTTATGAATTCGCCAGCGACGCCCCGGATTTTCTGCAGCGCATGCCGATTTACATTTACGATCGCTTGGACGAGCCGACGCGCGGCATGCTGGAGGAAAATCTGGCTTATGCGGAGGGCGGGGAAATGTGTGTGACGTTTGCCACCGGCATGGCCGCCATCAGCGCGATACTCGGCCTGCTCTGCGAAAACGGCCAGGAGATTGTCGCACATCACATTCTTTACGGCTGTACCTACAGCCTGGTGACGCATTGGCTGCCGCGTTATGGCATTCAATCCAAATTTGTCGATTTTTGCAATGAGGAGGAATTGCGGCGCGCGATCACGTTTAAGACGCGCGTGCTGTATTTTGAAACGCCCGTCAATCCGGATTTGCGCCTCATCGACATCGCGGCCGTGCGCCGGGTGGCCGATGAAATCAACCAAGATCGTCCGCCGGAAAGACAAATTAAAATTGTGGTGGATAACACCTTTGCCACGCCTTATTGCCAGCGGCCCATCGCGTGGGGCGCGGATTTTTCCGTGCATAGCTTGACCAAAGACATCGGCGGTTTTGGCACGGACATGGGCGGCGCGGTGATCGGACCACGAAAATTCTATGGTCCGCTTATGCTCTATCGCAAAGATTTCGGCGGCGTGCTGTCGCCGAAGAGTGCATGGAATTTTTTGGTGTACGGCCTGCCGACGTTATCGGCGCGCATGATCAATCAGCAGAAAACCGCGCACAAGGTCGCACGTTTTTTGCAGGAACATCCCAAAGTGGCGCGCGTTTTCTATCCGGGGCTGGAGTCGCATCCGCAGTTTGACTTGGCGAAACGCCAGATGATCAACTATGAAGGCAAGTTTTCGCCGGGGGCCATGATTTATTTTGTGCTGAAGCACGACGAGAAATTGAGCGCAAGCGAGCGCGGCGAGAAATTCATCGATTACATTGCCGATCACGCCTATTCCATCACGCTTGCCGTCAGTTTGGGACAGCTCAAGACTTTGATTGAATGTCCCTACTCCATGACACACTCGGCCCTGCCCGAAGAAGAAAAACGCAAACGCGGCATGGAGCCGGGCGGCATTCGTCTCGCGCTCGGTTTGGAAGATTGGCATGATTTGATTGAGGATTTGCGCACTGCATTTGAACAAGTGTGAGCCGGTGGCTTCGACGGCTTCGACAGGCTCAGCCGCCGCATCGCCGGCGCCGATGCCTGAGCCTGCCGAAGGCGAGCTTGCCGAAGGCTGTCGAAGGCCATGCTTCTGGAGGATACCATGAGTAAAATTCTTCGAGACATTCCGATTGAAAAGCAAATCACCAAGCACATGCAACGTTGGGAAATGACACGCGCCGAGTGGGCGCGGCAAACGCGGGTCGCGCAGCAGCCGCTGCCGGGGAAATTCGGGCCGTACATTACCATCTCGCGCGAGTACGGCAGCGGCGGCACGGAACTTTCACACCTTCTCGCGGAGAAATTCGGCTGGCGCGTGTTTGATCGTGAAATCATCGAAGCGATTGCCGGCCGCACGCATGCCCGTGAAGAGCTGGTGGCGCGTTTCGATGAGCA
>SZPB01000462.1 GCA_030263535.1 Cytophagia bacterium CHB2 | reverse complement strand
ATCTTTTGGTTCGGATAGGAACCAAAATCAGCCCCCCAATCCGGATGCGTATAGTCAATGCCGCTATCGATCACCCCGATCAAGACATTACTGCTGCCGGTGGAAATGTCCCACGCTTGCGGCGCATCGACGTCCACATTCACCGTGTAGCCGAATTGGCCGGTATTGTGCAAGCCCCATTGGTTGCCTTGCGCGAAATGATCGTCATTGGGAATGATCGTTTCACTGCCGAGGTAATTTGGTTCTGCAAAGACGACAAGCGAAAGCCGTTGTAGTCTTGGCGCAGTTTTCAAAACGTCGGCGGTGATTTTGAATTTGTAAATTTGCGAAGCATCGGCAATTCGAATGCGCTCGCCGGTACGAATCGTCTTCAGAGTGTCATGAGGGATGGCATGACGAAAAACCCGGCCAACTTCAAGAACACCGTTAACTGCGAGCGAGTCACGGATTTGAGGAATCAGAATGTTGGTCTCGCTCAACAACTTGCGTGCGGAGTTCACCGGAAAGTCAATTACTCCGTCTTGGAATTGAACGATGATTTCATCCGGCACAAAAGAACTCGATTGCGCATAAGCCGACGCCCTGATAGATACGATGACTTGGAAAAGCGCCGCCATTCCGAAAAGACAAAATCTGAGGGACTTCATGACTGGCCTCCTTGCCAAAATAGTTCAACCGCCGCTCAAAAAGTTAATTGCTTCAAGTTACTGCCATCAGATTGGACAATATAAAGGCGACCACGCCCTGGAATGCTTGTACTGGCGCCGAAAACAATTTGTGCATCATTCGGTGACCATGTGGGGTGCGAGCCGCTTCGAGAAAGATTTTTCTTGTTCGCGCCGTTGGCATCGATGAGGTGTATCCCGCCTTTTGATGAAGAATATGCAATCTTATCTCCCTGATATGAATAGTTGGGGAACTTGTAAAAATCTATGTCTACTAAGGATTTTGCCAATTGCAGAAGGCCGGTACCATCGGCTTTTGCAGTGTAGATGCTGCTTCTTGGAGTATGTGGATTGTCAGTGCGGCTAAATGCCAAATACTGTCCATTCGGTGACCAGGTCGCACTCCAGGCATTATCCAGAAATTTTTGTGATCGCCCTGGACGATTTACGTTCACAAAATAGGTGTGGCCGCCTTCACCGATGTCATAAGCTATTGTTGAACCGTTCGGTGACCAGTCCGGGAAAAAACCTTCGACCTCAAGCGATTTGAAGCCACTACTATCACGGTTGATGATGCAAATTTGCCCGCCGAGCACGAAAGCGAGCCTGCTGCCATCTGGAGACCAGTCCGGAGAATGAGCGCCAAGCAAAAACAAACGCCGGTTGTTGCCATCGGCATTGATAAAATAAATACCAAACGGCCCACCGCTAGTATCGCCAGGAACGGTGGAATGGGTAAAGGCAATAGTGAGACCATCTGGCGACCAGTCAGGGTCACGATCATCATTGTAATCGGGAGGGGTGATTTCTTCGTGACCGACAGGCGTTTTTTCCTTACAGGCCAGCACGGTTATAATCGCTGCTGTAAAAGCAGCTGCGATTATTCGAATGGAAGTTTTCATGTTTATACTGAAAAGTTATTATTGGTAATCTTCAAAAACAAAAAGGCCCCTTCACACTCACTCAGAGCGTAAAGAGGCCTTGAAATTTAAAGTATAATTTTTCGACGAGAACAAGGTGGCGGCGACAATCGGGTATTGTCGCTGGTAAAACATGTGTTGCCCCGGTCATTCAGTTGGTTTGCGCCAACGCACGTTTTTGCGAGTGGCAACATGATAATAACTGGGGGGGGTAAAATGCAAGCGAAATTTTTATACTATTTTTTCTTGACGAGGAAAAAAGCTCATTCCTCTCGAATTGCGCCGGCAATTGGAATCTGTTTCAAACGATGCATGGGATAAATCGCAGCAATCAATGCCGCGAGAAATGCGATCAAAAACGTTTGCACATAAGCTCCGGCTTCGAGCGTGAATGGAATCGTCCAGCCGAAGGTGCGCAGATTGATTACATAAATCAACACCAGCGCGAGCGCGGTGCCGGCGGGCAGGGCGATCAAGCCCGCGAACACGCCCATCAACCCGGATTCCAAAAAAATCATGCGCCGCATTTGCGCGAGCGTCATGCCCACGGCGCGCAAAATGCCCAGCTCACGCGTGCGCTCCACCAGCAGCGACATCACCGCGCTGATGATGCCGATCACCGCCACGATTCCCGCCAACACTTGCATCACCTGCGTGACCGCAAAACTCTGATCGAAAATGCGCAACACTTCCGCGCGCAGCTCGCGATGCGATTTGACTTCAACCTCGAATTTGCCCGCCACCGCGCGCCGCAAGGCTACAACATAATCATTGGCCTCGACGCCGGGAGTGAGATACAGCGCCATGTTGGTGATGCGCGGCGGCCCGAAAAAATGCGCATAGGTTTCGTGCGACATCATCACCTGGCCCTGATCGAGCGAGTAGTCGAGAATAATCGCGGCAATTTTGAAACTCTGCGGCCCGGTGAATCCTGATAACATCAAGGTATCGCCTACGCCTTTGCCAAAACGCAAGGCAAAGTTTTCGGAAATGATCACTTCGCCCGCGCGCAATTTCGGCCAATGCTCTTTCCCGGTTCCCCGAGTGAACGCAAAATTGCTGCGATCTACCAACACTTCCGGAGTTACTTGCACCAAATAAATCGGCTTGCCACGATAGCTCGTTTCGGTCGCGCCATAGCGGCTGATGGCTGCCACGTTGGGTTGTTGTTCGAGAAAGGCGAGAAACGCCGGTGTCATGACAGCGCTCCATTTCGCGGTATCGAAGCCGAGCGGGGAGAGATAAACATCGCCCTGCAGCGCCTGGCTTACCCAGGCGTTGATCGTGATGCGAAAGCTGGAAATCATTAAACGCATGCTCAACACCATGGCCAGCGCGAGCATGAGCGCGGCAATCGCGACCGAGGTGCGGCTCAAGGCCGCGCGAATGCTGCGTGTGGCAAGCAGGCCGGCTTGTCCCGCATGCTTTTGCGCCGCCGGCGCGGTTATGGCCGTCAAGCCGATGGTGATGATGGGCGTGAAAAAAATCGCTGCCAATCCCACGAACAAGGCGACAATCAAACCGCCAAGAAAACTGCTAGAGTTCGTGTAGACAAGAAAGGCGAGCGCGAGGCAAATGATTCCAATCACCGCCAGCCAGGGCGCGAATTTGCTGGCGCGCGTTTCGAGCGAGGATCGGCGCACTGCAACCGCTGCCGGGATGCCGGCGGCCTCGAGCGCAGGAATCGCGCTGGCGGCGAGAGTTGCCAGAATTCCCAAAACAAAGGCTTTGAGCAACACCGGCAAGCGCAGCGCAACACCCTCCACTTTGATAAAAACATAAAGCTCGGAAATGGTCGCGCTTACCGCTTGCGTGGCATAGTTCGCCAACAAAACGCCCAACACCAAACCGAGCAGCGCGCCAATAACGCCGAGCAACAACGCTTCGAACAAGGCATTGAGAATGACTTGCCGCGGCGTCACGCCCAAACAGCGCAGAATGCCGATTTGTTTGCGGCGATGCAGCACCGCGAATTCCATGGTGTTGTAGATGAGGAACATGCCGACAAACACCGCGAGAAACGACAGCGCAGTGAGATTCAGACGGTATGAACGCATCATCTCGCCGACGCGCTGCGTGCGGCCCGCAGGCGGGGCGAGGCGGAGATAGTCCGGCAATTGGCGGCGCAGCTCGGCAACGCGGTTTTCCTCGGCGATGAGATCGAGGCGATCGACATAGCCCACGCGGTCGAGCAACTCCTGCGCGGTGGCGATGTCCATCAACAGCAAATTGTCGAAACCTAATCGCGCCAGCAGTTCCTGCGAGATGACGCCAATGATGATGATCTTGCGCCATTCGCTGCCGATGAGTAAATGTAGCGTGTCGGGAATTGCCAGAGCATATTCGCGCGCAAACGGCGCGCTGATCAAGGCCGTGCCTGGAGTGGTGAGAAGTTGCAGGCCGGTTGCAGCAAAAAAGTTGGCGGTGGAATCAGATAAAGAAGCCGCGCTTATCTCTTCGGCCATTGAGCTTATCTCTTCGGCCATTGAGCTTGTCTCTCCGGTCATTGAGCTTGTCGAAATGGCCGGAGCGCCTGTCGAAACAGTTGCTGAGCTTGTCGAAACAGTTGCTGAGCTTGTCGAAACAGTTGCTGAGCTTGTCGAAACAGTTGCTGAGCTTGTCGAAACAGTTGCTGAGCTTGTCAAAACAGT
>SZPB01000461.1 GCA_030263535.1 Cytophagia bacterium CHB2 | reverse complement strand
CCGCCGGCAGCTCAAAACGAATGTTGGTTGTGGGATTGAATGGATTAGGATAATTCTGCTGCAACGCGAATTTTTCCGGCAGCGCTTCGGTGGCGCTCAGCGCATTGCCGCCTTTGGCCAACGCGCCACCGGTCATTCCCCGGAACTCGATCTCATCGATGTAAACGTCATCATTGTTGTCGCTCGCGTCGCACATAAACCGCAGCTTGGCGTTGGTCGGAAAATTGTACGTCGCACTGGAGATCGTGACAACCTGGTGATAAAAGGTGTTGTTTGCGATGCTGCCCGCCCGCGCAAAGGTTGCGACCGTTCGCCAGGTCGTGCCGTCGAAGAACTGCACCCAGAAATCCTCATTCGTTTCCATGCTCACCATCTTGAACCAGAAATCGACTTCCAGCGTGGTGTAGCCGGTCACGTTGTAGCTTGCGGTGTGATAGAATGACGAAGCCGTGCCACTATTATCTTGAATGTCAGCCGCGGCAACGCCTTGATGCGCATTCGTTGCGCCGCCGGTATAACGCGACATGTCCGCGCCGCCGTCGGTGTAGCTGCCCATGCCACTCTCGAAGTTATCAAAAGTGATAACCTGCCAGAGGCTCACCGGCGTTTGGAAAGTATAATCGTCCGATGTCGTGGTATTGCCCATCGGATCAGTCGACAAGACGCGATAATGATAAAGCGTGTTGGCTGTGAGGCTATTCAGCGCAACGCCATGACTGGTAACGTAGGTCGCATTCTCGGCCGTATCGCCGGCCCGACTGCCATAGCCGGTGGTCAAGCCATATTCGACCACGGAATTGGAAGTTTCATCAGTGTCCCAGGTGATGAGTGCGCCGCTGCTTGTAACGTTGGTGGCTTGCACGTTCGCAATGATCGGCGGCGTGAGGTCACTCACACCCGCAGCCAAAACCAGATTGGGATAAACATTCTCATCGGCCAGCGGAATGATGCGAGCTTGGGTCGGCCAGAATCCATCGGTGCTCGTGCCGACTTCCGTGGTAAAGCCAAACACCTTGCCTTTCTGGATCTGCTCACCGTACAACCAATCATTCGCTTCGCCGTTGACCAAATACCCGACGGTTTGATTGGCAGTGCCGTCGAGATAGTTGTTGAATTGGGTCATGTCCTGGCCCCAGGCGACATACGATGAATGATCAGGCGTATAGAAATTTCCAATGAAACCCCAGGGAAAGATCAAAAGGTTGCCGTGCGCATGAAAATTGTTTGCCATGCGAAATTGGCGGCTGAGGGCAAAATCGCGCATCACCTGCGTCTCGGGTTCCGAAAACGGCGCGGCGCCGCGATAGGTGGTACTCGAGGGCGTCGGGCTGGAGCCGCTGTTGTCATAGCCCCAGCGATAGCCGTAATTACGGTTCAAATCCACGCCGTATGAGCTGCCGTTGTTGCGCCGGTTCTTGCGCCACATGCCGCCGCCGCTCGGATTCGTCTGCTGGTTGTAAACGTAGCCGTCGGGATTCACCACCGGCACGAAATACAGCTCGCGGTTGTCGACGAGATTCGTCACCGTGGGATCGCTGCCGTAATTTTCCAGCATATACCACATGAAATAAATCACCGTGGCCATGCTTTGCGGCTCGCGCGCGTGATGCAGCGCGGTATACAAAATCTCCTGTTCCTCTTCATCCGTATCCGGATTGTCGGAAATTTTCACCATCCAAAGATCGCGGCTCTCGATCGACAAGCCGAGAGATTGCCGCACCGAAATGAGATTCGGATACAGCGCGCGCATGTCATCCAGCTCGGCAACCACTTCCGCGAACGTCAGGTAACCACCCATGCTGCCGTAATGAAAATTGCTGGGGGTGGTGTAAAGCGTGCTCGTCTGCGCTTTCAGCGCGTTCAACTCTGCGCCGCTCATCTTCGGGCGTTGGCGATACGCCGCTTCCAAATCGTCAACCAGAACCTCGTGACGCCGGCCCGTTTTTTTCAAAATCGCCAATTCCTCGTTATCGAGCACGGCGTCGAAATACGTGCCGCGATAATCGATATGATCCAAAATGAGCCCGGCTTGGGCCAGCGCGAGAATGTCACTGCGATCGGTGATATAAACGCGCACCTGGCTGTGTTTCAGCGACCGTTCTTGCGCCGGCAGAGCGGATAAATTTTGCGCCTGCACCGTTGTGAAAGCGATGAGGGCGCAGCTCAACCCAACGAGCCACATTAGAATTGGCACGTAACGAGGGGAAACTTTAACGTAACGCATAGACACTCCTCCTGCTTGGTTAATTGGTTGTATGGTTAAAACGTGAACGCGTAAAACGTAAAGCGTGAATTTTAAGAATCACAAAACACGTATTGTGTTTTACATTTTATTTTATCTCAGCAGATTCATCTTTCTCGCCTGCTGGAATGAATCCGCCTGCAACTGATACAGATACACGCCGCTGGCGACCGCATTGCCGTTGTTGTCGCGGCCATTCCAAGTTACGAAATGCACACCGGTCTCGTACTGGCCCATCACCAGCGTACGAACTTCCTGGCCGATGGTGTTGAAAATTTTCACCGTCACCTGTCCCGCTTCGGGAAGCGCAAAGCGAATCTCGGTTTGGGGGTTGCCGAAGGTGCCCCGACCGAGCGGGGCGAACGGGTTGGGATAGTTTTGTTCGAGTGAATAGTATGCTGGGATGGCGTGCGAAGGATCATTGCCATCGCCGGTGCCATTGATCGTCCAACTGGTGGAATCGCTCAGAAGCTGGAGGGGATCGTTCCGCACCAGCGCCGTGTTGTCGAAAACTTTGACTTTAATCTGGTGCGCGCCCTCTCCCAGTTCTTCAGCGAATACACGAAACTCCGGCGAAGTGGCGTTGCTCACCGGTACGCCATCGATGAACCATTGGATGCCGAGCTCCTGCGTCGCCGGCTGCATGGGCACGACACTAAACGACGCTGAATCTCCGGCGTTAAGCGCGATGGCCTTTGCTGGTGGAGAAAACGATTCAATCGGGCTGATCACAGCATACTGTGACTTGATCAGCGTTTCCGTGCACACTTCACAAAAAGCCACGCCGTACGTGCGCATCTTGCAATTAAGCTTGGGGCGAAACCAGCCTGTCGCGTGATAATGCGCGCCTTCAAAGAGTCCGATCGCCGCAGCATATTGCGACGCAACTGGCGGCGTTGGGATTTGCGTGCTCACCGAAATCCACGACCGCCACTTGATGAAATCCCGGCGTGTCTCGCGGGTGGTGTTCGGCTCTTCGACCTCGGGATAGCCGGGGAAGGGCGTCGAATATTCATCACCGAGGCCGGCAAAAGAATGGCCAAGCTCATGGACGACGATTTCCGGGCCGCCGGGGTTGATCGAAGTAATGGCCGGTACACCGCCGGAGCCGCCAAATTGCGGGTCGTTGACGATCAGAATCACAATGTCGTACTCCGGCATCAGCAGTTGCAGCAAGGAATCGACTCTGCCCCTGCCCTTGGCGTAATTCTCGTCGCGATCATTAGGCGGGATGGTGAGCAGTTTTGGGATGTCAAAGCTGTCGAACGAGCTGTTGAAAAAAGTATCGCGAAAAACGCCGCTCGCCGGGTGATCCGAACCGGACTCGTTCGAGGCCACCGCAATCGCAAAGGCGTTGAAGTAACTGCTATATTCTTTGAAGGGCGGCGTATTCAGCAGCTTGTTCAACATCGTGGTCGCATCGCTCACGAATGCCGGCAATTGCTGGCTGGTATAGCCCTCGGAAAGCATGACGAGGTTGAGGCGGCTGCCGGTCGCGCCATTCTGCAAAATCTGTTGGATCGTGGCTTGCGCGTGCAACTGCGCGGACGACAAAACGAGAAGAAAAGCGGCGGCCCCGATCTTTCTCCCTATCTTTGCAATGCAGATAGGCCGAAACCAAAAAGAAAATCCCCAACGGATAGAAACAACCCAGCGGATGAAAAGAAACATTCTATCGGTTGGGTTGTTTCCATCCGTTGGAAGAATTCTTTGCTTTTTTTGCAACGAATGAACCTCTGAAAGATTAAGGAGAGTTGCAGCGATAATTTTCTTCATTACGGCTCACCTCCCGGCCACACCAAAGGAATACTACCGATGAGTTGGCGCACAACTTTTGGCCGGCTTTGATCAGGCGCAGCCGGCGCCATGCGATAAAGCTCGAGGCGGCGCATTTCCGGTTTGAACGGAATCCGCAAGGTGAATTCGGCCACGTTCAGTTCGACATGTACGCTTTTCAACTGGCCGGGATGATCCGGATCTTCATACTCGAAACGCTGTTGCGACGGATCACCGGTCGCGCCCTGCCAGAGCG
>SZPB01000460.1 GCA_030263535.1 Cytophagia bacterium CHB2 | reverse complement strand
TTTCTTTAAACCGCTAATCAACGCGAAGGGCCGCTAATGCTTTTTAATTCGCGATGATTCGCGTGTATTCGCGGTGGAAGATTGAGAAAGTTATTTGACCGTCGATCCTTAGATCAAGACATGCTTGTGAATAGCAAATGAAATGACGGGTCTCAAGTGCGCGCAACGGGCAACCGGAACGCCACCATCTCTTGACTGTTGCGCACCAAGAGGAGATTGCCGACCAACACCGGGTGGTTCCAGGTCTTGCCTTTGATTGCCGGGAACCGCGCCAGCTCCGTAAACTGATCTGGCGTCGCATTCACCAGCGCCAGCTCACCGTGCTCCGACAGTACCAGCAGCAAATCCTGGTCGGGCAACAAGACCATCTGGCCGGCGCCGTAGCGCCCGCCCTTCCACTTGCGCTTGCCGTCGGTGAGATCGATGCACGAAAGCATGCTGCCGTCGACGCCGAAGGCATGTCCTTTGTGCACAACAAAGTCGCTGAAATACGGTTTCAGCCCGGTTGAGGTCCAGCGCTCCTCGACACGCCATCCCTCAGGATCGCGCACAACCGCAATGCGGCGCATACCGACTTCAACGCCTCCAGAGCCGCTGCCGATCAAGACGTCACTGCCCGCGATCACGCAGGGCTGCACGATTCCGTCGCTCTTCCACTCGTGCTTCCAGAGTAATTTGCCATCAGTCGGAGCGACGCTGATCACGCCCTCTCCATTTAGCAGCAGAATCTGCGCAACGCCATCGATTACCGCGAGATGCGGCGAGCTGTAGCCCCAGCCACCGTTCGGACCGTACCAGCGTGGCTTTCCGGTGGCGAGTTCGTAGGCTATGAGCCTGCCCGCGGCGGCCGCGACGACCAGGCTATCAATCACCAACGGCGAACCCGCAAAGCCCCAGGCCGGAAGCTTTTCGTCGGCGTCAGACGCTGCGTTGCGCGACCAGACGACGGAGCCGTCGCGAGCGTCGAGCGCATTCAAAATGCCGGTCGCGCCAAACGTGTAAACGCGGCCGTTGCTCAAAGTCGGCGTTGCGCGCGGACCGGCGCCTGCGTTCGATTCCCAGAACCGGGCTGAATCGCCATGCTTCCAAACCAACTCACCCGTGTTCAGATCAGAGCACGAAACAATCTCTTCTTCGCCACGCTGCTCTTGAGTATAAATGTGGCTGCCGTTAACCGCGAATGACGACCAGGCCGGCCCGATCGGCTTGCGCCACAACTCGACCGGCGGCGACTGAGACCAGTTCGTTTCAATGCCCACGCCGTGAATGACATTGTCACGCTCGGGGCCGCGAAAACCCGGCCACTCAGCTTTTTTCTCAGCGACTCTCTCGACCGGAGTGGGCGATGCCACAGCCGCAGGCTTAATGCTGGTCTTCGCTGAAAGCGGAGTTTCAACCGGCGCGGCTGCAGGAGCGGGCAGCGATATTGGAACGTTTTCCGGCTCTTTCTCACTGCTGGCTTGAACCAGAAGAAGCTCCTCGGGAGTCGGCGTCCATCGCCAGTGAAATTCCGAACCAATGCCTATGATGCCGGCAGTTCTTATTAATGTGAACACGCCGCAGGCAAGCAGGATGGCGCCCATAATGGTTGCGCGTCGAGGGCCGGTAGAGAGGCCGCGGCTGACCACAGCCCCGGCGACAAGGGCAAGACATAGAACCGGGACGGCGTAGACAAAGAGCAGCATCCCTTGCATTCCGCCCGCAATCGAGGGATGCACAAAGCGCTTGGTCACAGCAAGCGCAACGACCATCAACACGAGAGCACCCAGGCGCTCGATCCAGGGCGCCCGACTGAAGAACAGCCACCACACCACGACCACCAATCCAAGCCCGAGTCCGCCAAATATTGCAAACATAGCAGCGTCGGGAATGATGATGGGGACGATATATCTGAGCAGCCACAGCAACGCAACAGCGACCACGCCAGGCCACAAGCGGAGGGGCTTTTGAAAAGTCGGATCAACGCTCACCGCGCCAGCCGTGTCAGATTTTTTCATAGATCACTCTCCTCCGTTAAACATGTCTTCGTTCTCAATGTCTTTGAAGAACAAATTTACGGCAGGTATGTATTATTGTTGCCTGAAGAGTGTCATCGCATTGCTAATGTGGCAATGCCTTTGATGAGCGGACAATGCCCGGGCACAATTTCGAGTACCAACGTTTGCCTCCTACCAAAGCAACAGGTATGAAGTATCTCGCCGCTCAACCGCACGGCTGTGGATCGTGGCGTCACCTTCTTCGATACGGTCAAAATTTATGGCGCTTTCAATAACAATGTTTAAATGGCGTCCTCGCCGAAGCTCTCCAGACCGCGGTCTGTTTGAGTCCCCGCTTCAAGTGATTTTTCGATACACTATTCCAATGTAGTCGACAAAATCCGGTTCCACGCCCTGCTGGCGGATGAGCATTTGCATCTGCGCGCGATGATGGATGGAATGATAATTCAATTGCAGCGCGATGTCCTTGAGCTTACACGCCCAATGGCCGCCGTCGTAACCGACGAATTTCACTTCGGTAAAGAGTTCTTCCTCACTCTTGCTTCCAATAAACTCAATCCATGCTTGCAGGCCTTTTCGCCATTCGCTTTCAAGCTTGTCGAGCGCATAAACCGGCGCCCACCAATCCCGCGGCGGGTTATTCGGATACTCGATGATTCTTGCCATCCATTTGTTCTGCGAGTTGATGAGATGGCTGAAGAATCGTATGCACTGCTGCTGGTCGGGCAACGATGTTATTTTCGCCAGCAGCTTGGTATTCATGTGATCATTGAATCGGAACGTGTCAATGAGATATTGCTTCATTTCCATAAACCGGACTCCAAAGATGAAGATCGACGGTGATCGCTGCAACAAAAAAATTTCATATCTCGACATCAAAAAGCGATAATGATAAGGACATCAACCGCGCGCGTCGTAGGCACGCTTTAACCCTGCGATGTCGATTTTATCCATTTGCAACATGGCGTGCATGACTCTTCCCGCTTTCTGATGATCTTTGAGTTTTTGAATATGGACGCATAAGAGTTGATAGCTTCCTCGGCTTTGCCATCGAACCACAAGAATGGCGCGATCTTTTGCATGGGTGTTCTCCTTGAATTCTGTTTACGGCTAATCCGGAATCTCGGCCTCGATGAGCTTCGCGAGTAGGACAAGCGATTCTTGCCAGCCGAGATAACACGCCTCAAGAGGAATCGCCTCCGGAATGCCTTCCTGCACGACGTTCAACTCGGTCTCGCAGAACACCTTTTTCAACATGATCGTTGTCTGCATCTCGCCCGGCATGTTCGGGTCGTCGAATTTGTCCGTGTACCGAATGCGTTCGTGCGGCGTCAGATCGAGATAGGTTCCGCCGAAGGAGTGGCTCTTGCCCGTCGTGAAATTCGCGAATGACATCTTGTCGGCGCCGCCGACCTTCGCGTCCATTTGATGAACCTTGCCGGTGAATCCGTTGGACGGAAGCCATTTGGCCATTGCATCCGCATCAGGGAACGCCCAATAAATCCGTTCCGGCGTCGCACGAAGCACGCGATGGAGTCTGACGGTGTTTGTGGTGCTTGCTGAGTTGTTAGGCCGATCTTTTGGAAATCAGTCGTCTAAGGACATGGCCTTTCCACATCCACAATCCCGCAAGGACAAGCACAGGAACGAAGACAAATCGAACAGCGGGGGCGTAATTTGGAATTTCTTCAAACGGACTATAAATATAACCGAGTATCGGAATGCTAAAGACGAGGTGAATCCAGCGAAAAATCGAACGTTTCGTGTCTTGGTTCATGACGTTGTCCGGTATGATTTTGTGATGATGCGTAATGCTATTGTGAAAGCACGTATCGCACCTTTAATTATGGCCCAACTTGGATTCTACGGCTGCAAGCGCAGCTCATACAGCTTTCCGCCAAGCCAGGCAATCGGCAACGCAATCGCCGCAAGCGTCCAGGCGTACCAACCGGGTCCCAGGTTTGCCGCCACGATGGCGTCGATCGCGCCCAAAATCAGGACAATAAAGCCAAGTATAAGCGCATGCTTCATGGGGCTGCGCGGCGCGAGCTTAGCCGTCAAAAAACAGCCGATGAAACTAAGCACAGCGCGATAACCGATGACGATCAAAATCAGCCCGGTTCCAACAAAGAGATTGTCTTTGGGCAGCACCCCCGCGCCTTGTAGAACCGCATCCGTTGCGGTATGCGTAATGACAAGGAAGATGAGTCCAACAAGGACAGCACCAATACTTTTGATCGTTGTTTTGTTCATGGTTCATTCTCCGTTGTGTGCTCTCTACTTCT
>SZPB01000459.1 GCA_030263535.1 Cytophagia bacterium CHB2 | reverse complement strand
ACCGCGAATGCACGCCAATAAACGCGAATTTTAAAATTAGCGGATATTCGCGTTTATTGGCGGTTCCCCAAATGAGTAAGTTATTTAAATGGCGTTCCTTAGTAATCTATTTTATGCATTGAGCAGTGGTCAACAATCAAAAGGGGTTGCTTTTCGTTTTCGAATCGGCTTTTCTACTATCTGCCAACCAATGCGCCCGCCCACGGGAAAACTTTACTTGCGTCTTGTCGTTGGCTTTGACATATTGGCGCATGCCGTGAACGGTATTTGCAAATTTGAGGACAGGGACTTGCCGGTGCCGCCCGAGCGGCGCGCCTGCGCAAGGCATTTTCCAGGATGAGTGTCAACTCACTTTTATCCTTCACCCCTCAAAACGGAGGTATGGAAAATGAAGTTCAACGCCCCCACCCAAGTTGTTTGGCTCATCGCCGTCATTGCCGGCGTTCTCGGCATTCTTGGGAATTTCACCACCATCGCATTCGTTTCTGCGAACGCCTTCTGGCTGGTAACGGTCGGTTTTGCCTTGCTGGCGATCGGCACGATGTACAAGAAGGTTTAAAGCCGCCGCCGCGAGGCACATGAGGCTTGCGAAAACGGATTTGCCTGCCTCGGAGCTTTGCCGCCTGTTTCGGTTTTATGAAGAGCCTGAAAACGAAAATGGAGCAGACATCTGCTCCATTTTCATTAGTTTCGAAGTTTGATGGTGAATCGAATTTCCTCGAGCAAAGTAAACAGTTGAGGACGGCTGAATGACTGGGTCTATATCTGAAAAAATAATAGAGGATATTCTAACCACTGATAAATCAATTTTGGCTGAGATTTTGTCAGTGTCAGCTTCGGATTTGAGCTTGCTCGCGAGACAAAAACTTGTCGACTCTGGCAAGCTTGATTTGCTTTATTTAATCAACGATGAATTGCTCTTGATTGAGTTGAAAGTAGTAGGTTTTTACGAGAAAATTATCGAACAGATTAATCAATATCATGATGATTTGATAGGCTTACAAAGGCAAAACAAGTTAATCAGCACTCAAATCAAAAAGGCAATTTTTGTAACGGAGGCAACTGCTAATCATCGTGAAACATGCAAGAAAGAAAACATTGAATTATTTATCTACAAACCCGAGACCATCCTCTCAAAGTTCTATGAAAATTTCAAAGAGTTATCCTATTTCCTAAAAATCCAGTCAAGCGACTATGGCATGGTGAGGTTGGGCTTGCTTAATACGTCTATAAAATTTTTAGGAGAGGGCTTGGGACTAAGAGAGATTTGTCAGCAGGAAGGTAAATCTGAAAAAACTATACGAAATAGAATTGCTGTTGCAAAACTCTTGAATCTTGTGGTAAAGCACAAGGATGACTATTATTTAACAGATTTAGGCAATCGGTTCTCTGAAATAAGAGATGAAACAAATGATCGATTAAGTCAAGGACAAATTGACCTTTTGGCTGATTTTATTTGTGAAAACCCGTATTTCTCATCAATCACCTATACGATATTATCATTAATTGAAACAGTTTTCGTATTGTCAAAAAGTTTTTACCCTGTTTCGAATAATGCTGTCAAGGATTATTTTGTCAAATCAGTGGGCAAAGCAACTTCCTGGAAGACTGAAAAAGCAAGAAACACTGCGACTTATATATTTTCAAATTATGCTTGTGAGCTAGGGTTTTTGATAAAGATAAACAATCAATTCTACATATCGCCCAAGGGCATACAAGCCATTCTCTTGTTGCAACTCAATCGATCAATCAAAATAATCGGAAGTAGAACCTAAGAATCGATCTCATCAAGATTTTTAATCTCAATTTCAAAATAGAAAAAGGATTTCACATGCGACTAAATTGGCGTACTTTGTTCGCGTGTATTTTGGCCAGTACAATATTTATCCCCCTTATCACGAAGGGGCAATCCGAGGAAGTGCAACCGCTCACCCCCTCCCTCATCGCCGCCGCGGAGAAAATCATTGGCCTGCAATTCAACGAAGCCAAACGGGATTCGATGCTCGGCGATCTTAAAGAGAATCTCGAAAATTATCAAAAAATCCGCAACGTGCCTCTGCCCAACAGTGTGCCGCCGGCGCTGACATTCAATCCTGTGCCAGTGGGCATGACGTTCGACACTCAGCGCCGGCCGCCGGTGTGGAGCACGCCCGCCAAAATCGCTGTGCCTGCCAACACTGAAGACTTGGCATATGCCTCGGTCGGCGAGCTTGCTGAGCTGCTGCGCACGCGCAAAGTCACGTCGATGCAGCTTACGCAGATGTATCTCAGCCGCTTGAAAAAGTATGGGCCAAAGCTTGAATGCGTGATCACCATCACCGAAGAGCTGGCGCTCAAGCAAGCGCAACGCGCGGATGCGGAAATCGCAGCGGGCAACTACCGCGGGCCGCTGCACGGCATTCCCTACGGCGCCAAGGATTTGCTGGCAGTCAAAGGCTACAAAACCACCTGGGGCTCGGTTCCGTTCAAAGATCAAGTGCTCGACGAAGACGCGACCGTGATCCAAAAACTCGAAGCTGCCGGCGCGGTGTTGGTGGCAAAACTCACGATGGGCGAGCTGGCGTGGGGCGATGTGTGGTTCGGCGGCAAGACGCGCAATCCGTGGAATTTGGAACAAGGCTCGAGCGGGTCTTCGGCAGGCTCGGGTTCAGCAACTGCTGCCGGGCTGGTGGCATTCGCCATTGGCACGGAAACCTGGGGCTCGATCGTTTCGCCCTCGACGCGCTGCGGCGTAACCGGCTTGCGGCCGACCTACGGTCGCGTGAGCCGCGCGGGCGCCATGGCCTTGAGCTGGTCGATGGATAAAATCGGGCCGATGTGCCGCACGGTAGAAGATTGCGCCCTGGTATTTAACGCCATTTACGGCCCGGACGGTCTCGATCAAACTCTCGTTGATTTGCCGTTCAATTATAATCCCAAAGTCGAATTGAGCAAATTGCGCATTGGCTATCTCAAAAACGGCTTTGAGAAGGATTCGACCAATCGCGCCACCAACGAGGCCACGCTTGCAAAGCTACGCGAACTGGGCGCGAACCTGATTCCCCTGGAATTGCCGGATTTGCCGTTTGAGGCGCTTACGATTATTTTGAGCGCGGAGGCAGCCGCGGCATTCGACGAGTTGACGCGCTCAGGCAAGGACGATCTGCTGGTGCGCCAGATTCGCAATGCCTGGCCCAATGCCTTCCGCAGCGCGCGCTTTATTCCCGCGGTGGAATACATTCAGGCAAATCGCGTGCGCCATCTCGTCATTCAGGCGATGGCGGAAATGCTGAAGAACATCGATGTCTACGTCGTGCCCTCGTTCGATGGGAATCTTTTGCTGACCAATCTCACCGGCCATCCCTGCGTAACGCTGCCCAACGGTTTCAACGACATGGGCAGTCCCACCAGCATCACGTTCATGGGCAATTTGTACGGCGAAGCGCTCACGTTGGCGGTGGCAAAAGCCTATCAGGATGCGACGGATTTTCACCAAAAGCATCCGCCGCTGTTTCCATAACCTGAAAATTCCTCGTTCAGCCACGGTTCAACCGTGGCTTTTTTGTTTGTGCATTCGCGGGCTTTGCATTTGTAATCGGATCAAATTATATTGCTGCAATTCATGAAGGAATCACCACCGCCCGGGCGCTTTCTAAACAAAGGCACGCTGCTTAATGGAGTTCGACAATCAAAATCGGTAATAAACTGTAGTCTTGCCCCTTTGGGGCATATGTGTCAAGCTAACGAAAGCGCCTGTCCCCAACGGGGACAAATGTGATAGCAAAGGGCAACGCCCTGGAAAACAAGAAATCGCCGTTTTTTTGTAGCCCTGTCAGGGCGAAATGAAATTACGTATGCGGCCTCGCCCCTTTGGGGCTTTTGCTTTCTCTCAAATCCTTAACTTGACACCGATGCCGGCGTGGCTGTTGGCCCGCAGCCGTCGCGAGTTGAAGGGCGAATCATTGGCGGGCAAGAACAGCCGCGCGCGGTTATTGCAGATTTGGCGCGCATTCCCGCGGATAATTTTTCATGACAAACTTATCCTACTACCTCGGCTGCCCGATCTGGAGCAACAAAAACTGGGTCGGCGAATTTTTTACGAGAGAGGCAAAGCCGCCCGATTTTCTGCAACAATATGCCTCCGTGTTCAACACGGTGGAGGGCAACACCACGTTTTACGCCCTGCCGAAACCGGCCAGCGTGCAAAAATGGCGCGAGGAAACGCCGCCGGCCTTCAAATTCTGCTTCAAGTTTCCGCGCCTGCTCAGCCACGATTTGCGTTTGCAGGACGCCGAAGCCGGGACGCAG
>SZPB01000458.1 GCA_030263535.1 Cytophagia bacterium CHB2 | reverse complement strand
GAGGCGTTGAAGTTTCGCGGGCATCTTTCGCATCCGGTGGGCATGGCGGTGCATGATGTCGGAGATTACAAGAAAAGTTTGTTGCAGCCCGGGATGGTTTTCTCCATCGATCCGATGATTTGGATTCCGGAGGAGAAACAATATGTGCGCATCGAGGAGGTCGTGGCTGTCACGGAAACCGGCGTGGAGAATTTCAGCGATTTCGTGCCGGCGGAACTGGATGAAATCGAGAACCTCATGAAGGAAGAGGGCGTTTTGCAGAAGCGGCCGGCGTCGCCGATGCCGATCACTAGCCCGTGAGTTGGCCGTTAATTGCGGCGGTATGTGCGGCTCATGTTTTAAAATCGTGCAAGACCGGGATGATTTATCAAGGAGCGGCGATAAACATTTTGAACAAAATATCACCTTGTGCTCGTTTACCTATTCTGAAACATGCGAGGATTTGCCATGTTCACGTTCGAGCAAGACACTCTCGATGGCGCGGTCCGGCTGCAGTTGACCAATACAAAAACCGGCGAACGCGTCACGTTCATGCCCGAGTTTGGCGGGAACGTCAATTCCTTGATCCTGGCGAAGGGGAAGAAGCTTTATCCCATTATTCAAGGCTACAAAAAGCGCAGCGATTTCATCAGCGATCAGCATTGCAAAAGCTGGCACTTGATTCCTTTTCCCCATCGCGTTAAAGACGGGCAGTATTTTTTTCAGGATCATGTTTACCAGCTTCCCGTCAACGAGGCGGATCGGCATCATGCCCGGCACGGGTTTTACGCCCATCGCCACTTGCAGATCGAGAGCGTGCGCGAGGAAGCGGACAGCATTTCGCTGCGCTTGGGCGATAAATATCTTGGCGAAATTCCCGGTTATCCTTTTCTCTTCCGTACCGACATCACCTACACCTTGCACGCCGAACGAGGCTTTATCTGCACTACGGAAATCAAAAACATCGACACCAATACCATGCCGCTGGGCGCGGGCTGGCATCCCTACTTCAAAATCGGCGGCTCGGTGGATGAGCTGATGCTGCGTTTGCCGACGGCCTACAAGGTCGAGCTTGATCAGCGCATGCTGCCCACCGGCATGCTGGATGAAACCCCCGCGTTTCAAGATTTCGTTGCGCTGCGCGGTTTGCGGCTCGACACCCTTTTTCAGTTTGCGCCGCACGACGACGGCATTGCCGCGCTCGAGCTTTATCATCCGCAGCTCAACTTGCGCCTGCAATTCGGCTTGGAAATCGGGCCGCAAAAATACAATTTCATCTACCTCTACATTCCACCGTCACGCGACGCCATTGCCGTCAATCCCATGACGTGCAACAGTGATGCCTTCAATAGCGGCGAAGGGCTTATCGTGCTGGCTTCGGGAGAGACGTTTCGGGGAACCTGCGGCATTCGCCTGGCCTGAAAGCGCCGTTTCATGAGATCAAATTTTTGAGCACAAAAAAGACGTTGGCGGGACGCTCGGCCAGCCGGCGCACGTACCACGGAAACCAGTAGCTGCCGTAACTGATCAGCACGCGCATGCGGTAACCCGCAGCCGCCAGGCGCAATTGTTCCGGCGTTTGAATGCCGTAGAGCAATTGGAATTCATAATCGTTTTTAGTCAAGCCGGCTGCTTCCGCCGCGCGTTGAATTTTGGGGATCAAGACTTTGTCATGCGTGGCAATGCCGACTGTGACGCCGTGCGTTTTTACGTGGCCGAATAAGAATTGCGCGAGCGCAAGATAGTTTGCATCGACGCGCGCTTTTTCGGGATAAGCAATGTCGGCCGGTTCCATGTAAGCACCCTTCACCAGGCGAATAGCGGGCGAAAGCGACAGCAGGTCTGAGAGATCGTCCTTCGTTCTGTAGAGATAGGCCTGCACACAAACGCCGACATTGGCATATTGCCGGCGAATTTTTTTGTAGAGGGACAGCGTGCGGTCGACGTACATGCTTTGTTCCATATCAACCCAGACCCAGTTGTTGAACGCCGCCGCGCGCGCGACGATGGCCGTGAGATTCTGCAGGCATAGTTCTTCGTCAAAATCAAGGCCGAGCTGCGTGAGCTTGACGGAAATGTAGGCGTCGAGAGCACGCTGTTGAATTTGCGGCAGGGCCTCCACATAATGTTGCGTGACTTCGCGCGTTTCCGCGTTTTGTGAAACATTTTCACCGAGACGCGTGAGAATGGTGGTAATGTTGTTTGCACGCAGGTTTTCCGCGGCTTGCAAAGCATCTGCCAGCTCCTCGCCCGGCATGAAGCGCGACACCGCGCGCCGGATGAAAAGATAGCGCGGCAAAGCCTGGCGCAGTTTGCGATTCTCTGAGATCCACAGCAACGTTTGACGGGCCAAACTCATGATCGTTCTCCTCCGTTAGCGATAGGGTGTTTGAGTCCGGTTAAGATAAGCCCTTTGGCTTAAAAATCAACTGGGCGCGGTATTAAAGCGGAATCCCCTGAAATAGTTTTACGCTGCGTCCACAGCAATAACGCCCGGCAAACGAACTCTCAAGTAAACGCTGCACAAGCGAGTGAATGATTTATGCGTGTTCTTCTGTTGTTTATTGACGGCCTCGGCATCGGCGACCGTGATTTCGAAAACAATCCGCTTGCGCGTTTTCAATCGCGCTATCTCGGCATTTTCAAAGATGCGCCGCGCCCGCGGCTGCCGCACACCGGCCGCGTTGTTCCAACGCGCGTGGACATGGAGGTGCCTGGCCTGCCGCAAAGCGCCACCGGGCAAACCGCATTGTTCACGGGGCAGAACGCCGCCGCCGCGGCCGGTCGCCACGTGTCCGCGTTGCCCACCCTCACGTTGCGACGCATGCTCGATGACGCCAGTCTCTTCAAACGCGTCGCGGCCTTGGGAAAGAAGGGCGTGTTTGCCAATGCGTTGTCACAGCAATATTTCGAGCGCCGCGGCGAACGTGTTTCTGCGAGCACGCGCGCGCTGCTGGCCGGCGGCTTTCCCTGGCTCACGATGGACGATTTGCGCGCCGGCCGCGCGGTCTCGCATGATCTCACCAACCAGTTTCTGCGCGACATGGGTGAAGAAGCGCCGTTGCGCACGCCAGCGGCAAGCGCGAAGATTCTCGTTGACCTCAGCCGTCAGGCGGATTTCACGCTGTTCGAATTTTTCATGACTGACATGGCCGGCCACAGCCGCAATCTTGAGGACGCCAAAACCGTTGTCGAGCGTCTTGACATTTTACTTGAAACCATTCTCACCCACACGGATTTGCAGCAAACCGTGGTTGTGCTCACCAGCGATCATGGCAATTTTGAAGACTTTTCGGTAAAAACGCATACGAAGAATCTGGTGCCGACTTGTTTTTGGGGTTTACCTGAAGAAATCACATTGCCGGATATGCTTCGCATCGAAGAAATCGCGCCGCGTTTGCTGGCATTGCTCACCCGGTGATCAGGGCAGCATTTATAAAAAATGCCGCGTGCCACGGGGGTATAAAACTTTATTCAAAAACCTCGAATTTCATAAATCAAGCTTGACTCTCGCAGGTTCATTCTATATATTGCGCGGCCATTTTTGAAAGCCACGATCTATTGAACCTTGCTGCGGCAAATCTGCCAAACGAAACCTACCTCTCTCCAAATTATTGTTGCAACGCCGGCAGTGCATGAATACTCTTGATGGTGGACAAAGTTGCGATGATTGGCGCACCTCACAATCAGCCGGAAAGATTTTGCGAAGCGCGTCCCAAAATGCGAAAGCCGTAACCGGCGAATTGCCGGCAGCATTAACAATTTTGAAATTGTATTCTCGCAAGCAGCGGGGATTGTCGGTATAGTAAACGCTGTGTTCTGGCAACCTAACAGGAATCACCCGTGTGCGGGGGAAAATCAGAAAGGCAAAACTGCCATGTGATCCGAACCTGCCGCAGATATGCGAGTGAATTCCTGCGGGTCTAGCGTTTGACATGGAGAGTTTAACAACGTTGTGCGATTGGTGCTTGCGATCCGAAAGACTGGCATAACCGCACTCCAAAACGATTTGCGCAACGTATCATCGTGCAACCATGATGAGGAGTATCATGAACATCCTTCCGGTAAAAATTTGCGGCATTACTCGCATGGAAGATGCGTTGCTCGCGGTGGAGTTGGGCGCCGCGGCCGTTGGTTTCGTCTTCTATCCCAAAAGCTCGCGCTGCATGGATGCCGAAGCGGCGCAGCGCATCGGCGAACAACTGCCGTCGCATGTGGCGCGCGTGGGCGTCTTCGTGAATCCCGATCCGGAAACGTTGCATCTCACCGCGGAAGTCGCCGCACTCACGCATATTCAATTGCACGGCGAGGAA
>SZPB01000457.1 GCA_030263535.1 Cytophagia bacterium CHB2 | reverse complement strand
TCGCCTGTGATTATCGTCTCATGAGCACGGGCAAGAACGTCATCGGGTTGAGCGAAATCAAGCTCGGCCTGCCGTTGCCAGCTTCGGCCCTGGAAATTTCGCGTTTCAGCCTGCCGCCGGAAACGATAACGTATGTGCTGTATAGCGGCAAATTATTTCAACCGGAAGAGGCCTTGCGTCTCGGCCTGATCAACGAAGTAACCGCGCCCGGGCAATTGCTGGAAACGGCGCTGGCGCGTTTACGAGAATTCACGGATCATCCCGGGCAGGCGTGCGCGCCGCTCAAAACGGCTCTGCGCAGCGCGGCCATCATTCAAATGACAAAAACCGCCGCGGATATGCGCGAAGCGTTTTTGGAAGCGTGGTTCAGCGCTGCGGCACGACACGCCGTCGGCAGCATTCGTCAGGCTTTGCTTGAAAAAAAACGCCCATAAAGAATCGCTTTCCAGTTGCCCCAAGCGACCGCCGCTTTTTCAAAATGTTTTGAAGCGGCAATACAAAACCCCATCAATCCTTTCCGGAGATCAATGGGGTTTTGTCGTTCAAACCAAAAGCAATTTCGTCAAAACCGATAAGCGGGCGTTAGTTGTTGTTATTCTTCTCGAGCGCCTCGGCTTTGTCAAAGGCGGCCTTGGCTTTGTCGGTGTCGCCCGAACGCGTATACGCAATGCCCAGGTTGGTCCACACTGCCGGCTGATCGCCGCCCTGCATTTGCGTTGCTTTTTCCAGGAATGGCACAGCCTCGCCGGAGTGCTGCTTTTCGACCGCTTTCAGCGAATCAATCGCAGCGGTGTTGGGTTTCTTCTTTTTCTCGGAAGCTTCGTCTTGCAGGTCGCGTGCGCGCTTGTCCGCATTCTCCGCGATTTTCAAATGGGATACGCCGAGATAGAAATTCGCGCCAAAATCTTCGGAATCCAAATCCACCAGCTTTTTGAATTGGATGATCGCATTGGGATAGTCATTGCCATTCAAGTACATCTGGCCAAAGTTGTAGAGCAGATCTTTGTTGGCCGGGTCCGCCATCAAAGCTTGATCATACATCTTGAACGCTTCTTCTTTCTTGCCCATGATGTTGTAGGTGTCCGCCAGGCGCGCCAGCACCTTGCCGTTGCCCGGGCTTTTTTGCAACGCTTGCTCGAACAGGGCCGAACTGTTGGCGTAGTTTTCGTGTGAATGATAGTAGTCCGCCAGGACCAGCGTGTGCACCAGTGAATCCGGCTGCAACTTGATCACCGTTTCCATGGTTGCAATGATTCTGTTTTTCAAATCCGGCAACGCTTCCTTGTTGCAGCAGCACGGCTTGCTGGCGGGCTGGCCGGTGTTGTTGTCGACGCATTGCAGCGTTTGTGCATCCCATTTGGTTGCGCCCTCGACACAATCGGCGCAGGGTTCTTCTTTCCTCAGTTGTTGCTCGACCAATTGATACGCCACCGAAAGATTACGATGCGCATCCGTGTAATTCGGATCGAGCTGCGTTGACAGCAAAAACTTTACCGCCGCCAGGCTGAAGTTCTGCTGTTTATACGCTTCGACACCCTCGTTATAGTTCTTGCCGGAGAAATGGCGAACCATGTCCTCCATCTGTTTTTTCTCTTTTTTCAATTTGTTCTTGGTGTCGTACTTCTTGCTCAATTCGAATTCCTGCACCATTTCCATCAACTGGCCCTTTTCTGCATACACCTGCCCCAAAAGAAAATGGGTTTGCGCATCTTCCGGAGCTTTCGCGAGAGCCTTTTGCAGCCACTCGATCGCTTTGTCCCATTCTTTTTGTTGGATGTAGAGCTTTGCCGAGGTTTTCTCCATGCTTTGCGCAAAGGTCACGCTCGGCGCGGCGATCAGCAAAACGCCCCAACACCCAAGCAACAGCCAACGTTTTTTCATCCCACTCTCCTAAAAAATATCATGAGTTGAACCATCTTGTTGGTTATAGACTTGCAAATAAAGCACCAAAAATATAGTTGAGATTCGCTAGACATGCAAGCGGATTTTCAACGTGTGTCTCATGTGTCACACGCTTTGTTCACTGTGTTCCAGAAAGCTGCGTTAGTTTTCTGTTGTTGGGAAGGGTTTATGGCAGGCAAAGCTTTGCGCTTCACAGCATTTTTTGCTGCGGTGAGATCTGGGAGGCGGAATTCTGTAATAAAAGTCCGACGAGAGTTGTTGTGGTGTTCTTTACGGCAAAACCAATACTTTTGCCGTGTGTATGTGATTGCCCGCCTGCACGCGATAAAAATAAATACCTTTTGCGGCAACGTTACCGTCCGCGTCCCTCCCGCTCCAACTCAACTCATGGCGGCCTGCCGGAAAAAAATTGTTGTTGCTGAGTCGCGCCACTTCACGGCCAAGCATATCATAAATCGCGGCCTGCACCGGCGCCGGGCTTGAGATGCTGAAGACGAGGCGCATCCCCGCGCCAGGCGCGCTGGCATGAAACGGGTTGGGATAATGAACCGCGAACCGACCGGGCGTCATCGTCTCCACCCCCGCTTCGATTTTGGTCGGCGCATCATCGCCAGTTTTGATGATCGTGAATTTGTCTTTGATCTCGCCTTGATCGTCGATCCACCGGCCGATCAGCGTGTCGCCGTTGAGGTAAATGCTTGCGAAGCCCGTGACATTGCCAAGCTGAAAAGCCATAAGCGGGTGCGGATCCACGTTTTCAATTTTTCCGCCGGCGCCGGACACCACATAAATCGTGCCCGGTGTGAAGCTTTCTTTGGAATAGGCATTTAAACTTTGGCTGACGATTTGGTGATTGTTCAGCAAAAACGAGCGTTCCGCAACATGCGAATGGCCGCACAACACTAAGTCCACGCCGAATTCGTCCATGATCGGCACAAACGCTTCCCGCGTTTCTTCATCATCGTTATGCGAGCCTGCGCTGTACGGCGCTCGATGCCACATGGCGATCAGCCAGGTTTGACCGCGGCTTTTGGCGGCAGCGAGATCCTGCCGAACCCAATCCAACTGCTGTTGTAAATCGTTGCCCGTGAACAGCAACTCACGGTCGAGTGAAATGAAGTGAGCATTGGCGTAATCGAACGAATAGTAATTCTCGACTTTTGCGGGATTGTTGGCAGGCGTTTCAAAAAATTCAAAATACGCCGCGCCTTGATTGGATTTGATGTCGTGATTGCCGAGAGTTGGCCACCACACGCTGTGCCGGATGAGATCTTGATAAGCCGGGAAATAATCTTTCAGGTAATTTTCACGGCCGCCGCTGTTGTAAATAATATCGCCCAACAACAATGCGAAATGATGTTTGGCATCCTGCTGGATCAGTTGCGCCGCGGTTGCCCGTTGCTCATCCGAGCCGTCGCCGAAATCGCCAAAGGCAAAAAAGCGAAACGGAACGCGTGCGCCCACGCGCGGGTGTGTGCGGAAAAAATACGGCGCGCCCGTGGCATAAACCTGGTTGCCGGCGCCGATTTCATAGTAGTATTTGGTGTTGCGATTTAGATTGGAAACCTCGACGCGGTGCATGGTGCCGGACGGCGTGGCCATGGTGTTGCTCCACTCGCCAGGCTCCTGGCCGTACCGCAGAAAACCGGACTCAGAGTTTTTAGTATACCAAATGACCACCGCTTTATTCTGCGAGGTATTTTGCACATAAGGCCCAAAATCGAGTTGCGCTTGTGCAATTTGCACGACAATGAAAACAGCCCCGGCGGCCAACAACAGTACACGTCGAATCATCTTGAAATCCTTTCAATCGAGTGAGCGGGAGATACCATGCCAACTCACAGCCTCGCCTGTCCTGGCGATTTTTGCGTGCAATTTTCGAAAAGCGTTCGCAGGCGAATGAAAAACTAAAACGGCTCAATCCGATGTGCCTGCCAGCTCGGTATTACAAATCCGGTTGAGATTACGTTTTGAGCAAGCGGAATGCCCCGACACCTGATTGAACCATTTAAAAATCATGTTCCTCGGTAAGTCGCGGCGAGAGATGGCGAAGAGGTGATGCAAGCAGTATGCCGGTGGCGAGAAGGGGCGATTTACAACAAGCGAATAAAAAATACTCGCTTGCGCAATCGGTGATCAAACTTGATGTCCCCAACTTTCAAATGATAAGTGAGGCTAACAAAATGCGGTGTATCTGCGCGGATTGCCGGCGGATCGTTATGAAATCGCTGCAGGCGCGTTTTTTCAGAACGCTTCAGATTACACGATTGCTAAGATTGTCACATGAGCACGACAACGTTTCGTTTTGACTTTACCATTTTTCTTGGTGCGATCATTCAGGCCGTAAACTTGTAAAGCGTCAAACGTTGGAGCCGCGTTCTTAATGCTTCACAGGAT
>SZPB01000456.1 GCA_030263535.1 Cytophagia bacterium CHB2 | reverse complement strand
CATCGACGCCGGCGCGCTTCAATGCACGGGCCCCTTCCACAATCGGCTCAAAATCCAAATCGCGCGGCGGATCAAGCTCGACGATGATCGAAGGTTGCGTGCGGACTTTCTGCAAGAAATCCGGCTCGATGATTTTTTGCAGGCTGGGCGGCGCGGGCGCGGGCCGCAACACAATCGTTTTCTCCGTTACCGGCTTGAGTCCGCGCAGCGTATTGGCCATCATCTGCACATGCTCGGGCGTGGTGCCGCAACACCCGCCAATGAGACGCACGCCCTGCTGCCGCAGCTTGAGCGCGGCTTCGCCGAAATATTCCGGCGTGGAAAGATAAATATAGCGGCCATCGACAAAAGCCGGCAAACCGGCATTGGGAAAGGCGGAGAGCAGCAGGCTTTCCTCGAGCGGCACATCACGCAGCGCTTTCAAAATGCCGGCCGGGCCTTTGGCGCAATTGATGCCAACCACGGCCGCGCCCAACTCGCGCAGCCGTTTAAAGATTGCCGTGACGTGCTGGCCGTCGCTGGTGTAGCCCTCTTCATCTGCAACCACCTGTGCAATGATCGGAATGCTCGACAAACGGCGCGCTTCCTCCACCGCGATTTCGAGTTCTGAAACCACGGTGAACGTTTCAAAAAGCAAAGCATCCGGCCGGCCCTGCGCCAACGCGGAAATGTGTTCGGCAAACAGTTGGCGAATATCCGCGCTTTCCATTTCTTCGCTGGCGCGATCGCGCACCGGGCCGATCGAGGCCAGCACGTAAGCCTGCTCATCAGCGGCTTCGCGCGCCAGCCGCACTGCGGCGAGATTGATCTCAGCGACACTGTTTTCCAAACCAAAACGCGCCAGCCGTTTGCGATTGGCCGTGAAGCTGTTGGTCTCAATCGCTTGCGCGCCGGCTTGCACATAGGCTTGATGAATGCCGCGAATCAAGTCCGGCTGGGTGAGATTGAGCTGATCGAAACTCTGTGACAGCGCCACGCCCTGGCTGTAAATCATGGTGCCCATGGCGCCGTCAGCCACGAGGAGATCTTGCTGCAAATGCTCTAAAAAGGAAACCTTCATGCAGACTCATGCTAATAGTTGGAGTGGAAAAATTGCGGCGTCTCAGCTCACCCCACAAATAGAAAATCGCATTGGGGTAGAGTTTTGCCGGACATTCACATTTGATTGGAATAATCTGCCGGCAGAATTTGATTCGAAAAGGCGGGATCATTGCGGGCATGTCCCCACCATTTTTGCCAGGCGGAGATGACGCGTTCGTTGGCAGCTTGCATATCGTTGTTCAATGCCGGGTAATGAATCGTGCCCAGATCCTCTTGCACGAGGGTTGACAGCGCCTGCACAAAAAGGCTTTGCGATTCGGCGGTCGGCTCCTGGTACAGAATGTCAACGAGAGTCGCGACCATGTTGGTATAATTGCCGGCCACGATGAAATCCAGCATGGCTTGTACCTCGTCCAGCGTGAGATCATACTTGCGCCACGCGCTCAGCCATTCCGCGAATTGCGGCAGGCTTTCGGGCCGCTTCAATTCGCGCATTACTTCAATGAGAATCTGCCTCTGCTCGCCCAGAGTGGCTTTAGCGGCAAGAGTGAGCGTTAGTTTTGTCGCCAGCGTATCATTCATGCTGGTCAATGCCAGTAAACCTTCGCGCAGCACGATGTCATCCAACAACGCCTTCTGTTCCAACAACTCGACCAGCGCGGGAACGGCGAAGGTGGCGCGCGCCTCGCCCAAAGCGCCGGCCGCGGCAGCGCGCAAATATGTCTCACGGTTAGCATCGCCGAGCAGGCGAATGAGAAAAAAAATGCCCTCGGACGAACCGATCATACCCAATGCCCGCACGGCTTGCGGATTGTTCTCGTTGGTAATCAGCCGAATGAGGGTGGAATTTGCGCGCGGGTCGCGCAGTTCCGCGAGGCCGCGGCAGGCAGCGTCCTTCACCTTGGGATCGCGCACTTTGAGCAATTCGAACAAAACGTTGAGCGCTTGCGGATGTTTGCTGCGCCCGATGGCCAGAATCAGCGGCTCATAGGTTTGCGCGGAAGGCCGCCGCACACGGTTGGTCAACTCCGTGAAATCGACGAGTGCCGCAGCGGAAGGTTCGAGCAAGAGATAGCGCTGCGTTGAAATCGAGTAGGTTTGAGCCGGGCGCGCCGCCTCTTTTTCGGCGGCGATTTTGTAATTTGCCGCAAGCTCGAAAATGGCAAAGTGCTGGCGATAATCGAAGCGCAGATCAATCGTGTGATAGCTCAACGGCGGCAGCAGGAATTTTTCGGGCAATAAAAATTTGTACGGCTCGCCCGCCGCAGAGGAAGAAAGCGGCAAGGCCACGGAATCAATCGCGCCGGTCACCGACAATCGTTCTTTGCGGCCGGTCAGCGCAACATCCGCCAGCTCGATCAAGCGGATCTCCTGCACCTGAACGCTTTCGCGATAGCGCTGATTGCCAAGCTGCCAGGTTATTTGAAACTGATTGGGAGAAAGCTGATGCTGCGCTTCCAGTTCCCAATAAACCGCGGGCTTTTGCCAGGTTGACCAGGTTTGATAATTGAATCCCACGCCGATCCACAATCCGATCATCAGCAAGATGGCGCAGATCATGCGATAGCGCCGCTTGTAACGATAAACCGAACGCTTCTGGCGGTAGGTTTTGACGCGCGCAAAAATGCGATACAGCAAGAAATGCGCGATGCCTCCGGCGCCCAGCCAGAACAAAACCAGCTTGGTCCAATCCATCGCGCGATTCGAGCTGGCATACAGCACGTACGCCACAAGACTCAACCCAAGCAGCAACGCCGCATTGGATGCGTAATATGTTTTCCTACCCATCGGGATGACTTCAGTTGGAATCAATCGAAAACCACGCCTTTGAAAACGATGATGCACGCGCAGGCTGACGGCAGGCAAGATAAAGAATTATAAAGCGGAATTCAAGAGGGCGCACGGTGAATTCTGGCGCTCAGGCCGGTGCGGCGCGAAAAAGCAGCCCGGCCCGCACGATTAAAAGCTGGCCGAGAATATATGTGGCCCAAATGATTTGCCCGACGACAAACGGCCGCTCGCGCAACAACGCGTAACCCAGCAGAGCATCGGATACCAAAAACAAGAAAGCGCCGAGCATGACCGGCAGCGCCGGCCTGCGCCAGGCGCGGGCAACCCAAATAGCGGCCAGCACCATCGTCGCAATGATAAACGCGTACATGAGTGTGGCATACGCCACGAAGCGCGGCATGTCCGAGGGCATCACAAACGACCAGACGCTGATCGCCAGAACCGGCGCCGCGGCAATCGTTATGGACAAAAATAAATTGCTGCTGGCGCGCAACCACCGGCGGCTCAACAAATAAAACGCTGCGATATAACACACATGCGCCAGCGCAAACGGCGGAATCGACAGCAGCGTTTGCGGCTGAAGTAAGTCCGCGAGTACAAACAAACCGGAATTGATCAGATCGCCGGCAAAAGAAAAAATGATGCCGCCCGCCAGCAAGGAAGCAACGCGCGCCCAATCCTGCCGGGACAGCGACGCATGAAGCGCATGGCTTTGTTGCATCTCTTTTTTGATGACGAACGCGAGCGCCACCAGCAAGAGCGTCTGCATGAGATGATAAAGGCTGTACACGGTTATGTGTTTGCTCAACAGCAGCGGCGCGAGCGCTTCGCCGATGATCAGCATAACGATCACCGTTAAGGTCAAGCGCGAGCTTAAAACTCCTGAAGCGGTAACGTTGAATGACGGAATGGTCGTATTCATGGATAATCTCAGTCCGTATCTTTGCGATAGAATCGTTGCTTTATCAACAAAA
Source organism: Cytophagia bacterium CHB2 (assembly GCA_030263535.1). Lineage (NCBI taxonomy): Bacteria > Pseudomonadati > Bacteroidota > Cytophagia > Cytophagia bacterium CHB2. The sequence continues at coordinate 564 of SZPB01000456.1, read as the reverse complement.
ACCTGCAAAGCGCGAATTGACGCGCAAGATGCCGGTCTCTCCTGCGCTTCGATTCACAGTGTTTAGTTGCGGCTTGCTCGCGCCGGCGAGATGAAAAGAATCTCTTGACGTTGGCGCAGAGTTGCATTATTTATAAGGCATTGCTTGGCAAAACCTCATTTCACAAAAAGATGCTGTTGAAAAACTCAAGGAAAGGAAATCCCATGCCCCCGGAACCACTCAAGCGCGATGCGCAGGCCCCGACCAACTTGATTCTTGAAATAAAATCCAGTGATGGCACAGTTTGGGGAACCATTTCAGCCGCCGGCAAGCATTTTTCCTCTGGCTCGGTCGGGTTTTATGCCAATGGCAAAGTTGAAAATCCCGCTTCCCATGAGCGCTATCAAGTTGGCGCAAACATCATTCTCATCGGAAGCAAACCCGAAGACAAATGACTTGAAAACCAACGATGGCAATCAAGGCTGCGCCTGCGTTGGCATCAATTCTTTGTCAGAAGCGGAATCACGTCGACACATTTGTCGAGCACGAGATCCGGCTGGAGAGTAGATTTTTGTAATTCATCTC
>SZPB01000455.1 GCA_030263535.1 Cytophagia bacterium CHB2 | reverse complement strand
CGAACGTTCGTTCGCGAGAAAAAATAAGCGTCGCCGGGCCTTCGAACGATTTGAATTTGGCAAAGCGATATTCCGCACCGGCCAGCAGGGTAACCGGGCCGAATCGCTTCCACGTCAAGAGTAAGCGAGTCTGGCCGCCCCAACAATCGTCCTCCAGTTTCGCTGAAAGCTGTTCGCCCTCGCCAGCAGGCAGAGGCCCCTGCGTCCAGGGCCAATATCGCCATTGCAAATCGAGATTGGCGGAATAGCGATCGACGCCTATACTTGCCTGCACGCTCCACTTTTCTGCCAGAGGCAGACGGTAAAGCAGGCCCGCTCCCGCAGACCAAAAACGGAAATTGATTTCTTGATGGAAAGCCGGGCTGATGAATTGTTCGGGGATCTTGCCGGGATCGGGATAAAACTCGAAGCCCGCATCAAGACTGGCATATTGTCCGTCTAACAGCAAAAACAAGCGGGGAATGATTTCCGGCAGATGATAACCCAGCGTGCCTCGCGCCGAAAGATCGCCGTTGATTTTTTCATAATATCCGATTGGTTCGATGTAAAAGCGATTTAAACGGATTTCCTGCGACACAGTGGCTAGCGCATTATTGTAATTTCCCCAGGGATTGAAATGATAGGCCGAACCGACCTGCACGGAAAGGCGCTGCGGCGAAAAGAGAGAGGGATTTTGCGCATACGCAGAGAAGGCTGAACAGGCGAGAGCGAGAAACGTGCGGAAGAGAACAGTCTGCTTCATAGAATTTTCCTCCCGTTGAAACATCCTGCAAAACTGGAGACGGCGCAGCGCAGAAATGCAGGTGAGCAAAAATGTAATGAAAACGCCATACAGGCGCAAGCAGTTTATCGCCGCCGCGGACAATGGGAATAAGCCAAAAATCTCTTGCTTTTTCCCGCCAAATACCTTACCAATTCACACTTCTTCAATCCCCAAACAGCTTGAGACGAAAGGGAGCCGCGCATGCCGGCGTACAAACTCGCCTACGCTGTTCGAGTATCATTCCTGCTGCTTTTTTGCTTGTGTCAAATTTTCCGCGCAAACCGTCACCCATCGTCACGATCATATCATTACCCAAGCGGTTTTGGAAATAGCCGGCTTCGTCAAGGCTGGGGTCATGAGTAATTGTCGCAGAGTGAGAAAAGAGTATGATAAACAAAATTTGTTTCGCCCTCGCCGTGGTGCTCGTTTTGAGCGGCGCTGCCCTGGCGCAAGAGCCGTTGACAAGCGATACGTCTGCAGCGGTTGCCGAGTTTGACACATTGCAGTATGTGGCCCAGGAAGCTGGGCCGGTTGCCGTGCCGGAGCCGAGCGAAAAGGCCATGCGCTATTATCATAGCGGAAACATTTTGTGGTTGATCAATTTGTTGTGGGGACTTCTGATTCCGGCTTTGTTTCTCTTTACCGGGTTTTCGGCGCGCATCCGCAATTGGGCGCAAAAAATCGGGCGCCGGTGGTTCTTCGTTGTTGGCGTCTATTTCATCATCTTTAGCGCCCTCAATTTCATTATTGATTTTCCTCTGAGTTATTACCAGGATTTTGTGCGGCAGCATGCCTACGATCTCTCCAATCAAGCTTTCGGAAAATGGTTCGGTGATGCGTTGAAATCGCTGCTGGTGGGCATGATGATCGGCGTGTTGTTTTTGTGGGTACCGTATCTTTTGCTCAAGAAAAGCCCGCAGCGCTGGTGGCTATTCACCGGCATTCTGGCCGCGCCGTTTTTGTTTTTCTTTATGCTCATCAGTCCGGTTTGGATCGCGCCGCTGTTCAACAAATTCGGCCCGATGCAAGACAAAGCGCTGGAAGCCAAAATTTTGGCGCTGGCCGATCGCGCCGGCATCGAGGGCAGCCGGGTTTATGAAGTCAACAAAAGTGTCGATACCAAAGCGGTAAATGCTTATGTCTCCGGCTTTCTCGACACGAAACGCATCGTGTTGTGGGATACCATTATCGCAAAGCTGGATGAACAAGAACTGCTGTTCGTGATGGGGCACGAAATGGGGCACTACGTGCTCGGCCACGTGGTGAAAGGCATTTTGTTTTTTTCGGTTTTGATCTTGTTGACGTTGTACGCCGCGCATCGCGTGTCCGGCGGCCTGCTGCGAAAATATCAAGCGCGCTTCGGGTTCAATCAATTATCCGATATTGCCTCGTTGCCGCTATTGCTGTTGCTGATCAACATGTTCTCGTTTATCGTCATGCCGATCGCGCTCACGTTTACGCGTTATCAAGAGCGCGAATCCGATCGATTCGGACTGGAGATTTGTCAAAATAATCATGCGGCGGCCACGGCCTTTGTGAAATTGCAGATGGAAAATTTGGGCAACCCGCGGCCCGGCTGGCTTTACAAACTCTGGCGCGCCTCGCATCCCACCATCGGCGAGCGCATTGATTTCTGCAACGAATATCGGCCATGGGAACGTGGCAAGCCGTTGCGCTATGGGGATTTGATCAGATAAGGGCCAAGCTGACTTTGATGCCTTTTTCTATTTCGTGCATGACCGGCTCGAACAAAATTCCAAGCTTTTTTGATATAAGCGCTTGAGGTATGGTTAGAATGATCTCTGCTTAGACGACCGAATCTTGAATCAAACCCACTGCTCTGCCTATGTCAGAGTTGGCTGGGATTCTAAAGTGGAAAAGATGATCCTTTGCCGGCGGCTGGCTCGAAATGGCAAGTACTATGGTATTCGAGCTGAAGCGATTGCCCGCATTGTTTTGCACAACAAGCACAGGGCGTTTTTGGGTTTGGGTGAAATCTTGAACAAAAGGCAGGCCGGCTAAAACGACGTCACCGCATTGAATCGGAACCATGGCTAAATCCCCCGGATTCCTCAAGAGCCGTCAGTTGCGCCGCCCAAGCGATTTTGATTGTCTCGGCATTATCGTTCGACATGACTTGATAACCTTCGCTTAAAAGCGTCTCGGAAGCCTCCGGCTCGCCGGCTATTTCCCCGGAAATTTTTGCAAGCAGATCTTGCACGAACTGACCGACGGGTTTGGCGGCGCGCTACGAAGCAATTTCAGGTCTGTAATGGACGGATTCTGTCAGGGTGAGCTCGAGCTTTTTCATAGGTGATTTTCCATCAGCTAAAAAGTTTTCGAGGTTGCGAAATTCGAAATAAATGGTTTTCATATAACGAGAAGTACAAAAACGAGCCATAATTTCAAAGAATTTTTGAAAATTAATAGTCGTGCAGCAGATTGATCAAGGTAGCCAGTAAACATTTCTTGTTACAAGTTGGAGAATGCCATGAATAAGTTGTTATCTCGCTTCATTCTTGTCACAAGTATTCTTCTCTTTGCTAGCGTTAAAGCCCGGCAATCAGCCGAAGACGAGGCCGCACGCCTCGTGTCGGCCATGCTCGGCGATACGCCCATTGTGGCTGACCTGCGCCAGCTCACCGATGAAATCGGCGGCCGCGCCACCGGCTCCGAGGCCAATCTCAAATCGGTGGAATGGGCGTTGGCAAAATTCAAAGAAGCGGGAGTCGAGGCGCGCAAAGAAGGCTTTATGATGCCCGCGCTTTGGCGTGAACGTTCTGTGAAAATCGAAATAACGGGTGCAGCGAATTTCTCCCCGGCTGCAGCGTGCATGCCGTTTTCCAGCGGAACGCCCGCAACCGGCCTCACCGCCGCGCTGATTGACGGCGGCTTTGGAGCAGACGATGATTTCAAACGATTGGGCGCTGCTGCAAAAGGGGCCTTTGTGTTGATCGAAACGCATGAATTGCTCGATCTTGAGGGACTTTTTAAAGAATATAATGAAGGCGCGCGCATCGAGAAGCGCGCGTTTGCGGCCGGCGTTGCCGGTGTGGTTTATACCGGTTCGCGCCCGCGCAATGTGCTTTATCGCCATAACGCCTCACTCGGCTATAATAACGAACATCCGCTGCTGGTGATGGAACGTGACGCCGGATTGCGCTGTTTGCGTTTGCTGCGTGCCGGCAAAACGCTGGACATGACGGCGACAATTGACGTGGTGTCCGGTCCGGCGTACGAAAGTTACAACGTCGTCGGTGAAATCAAAGGCACGAAAAAGCCCGAAGAGTTTGTCGTCATTGGCGCGCATCTGGACTCGTGGGAGCTGGGCCAGGGCGCGCTTGACAACGGCTGCAATGTCGCGCTGGTGATCGATCTCGCTCGGCAAATCAAGCGCCTTGAACTGAAGCCGCTGCGTACGATTCGGTTTGCTTTGTTTAATGGAGAGGAACAGGGGTTGATCGGCTCTTGGGGATATTGCAAAACGCATGCAGATGAATTGGATCGAACGGTGATGGCCTCGTCGTATGACATTGGCACAGGCCGCATCACCGGCTTTTTTACCGGCGGCCGCCCCGAGCTGGCCGCTGCGACGGCCGCCGGGTTGCGTCTGCGCCGCGATTACGACCCCAGCCTGCCGGACATTCCGGCCCAGCCGGACGCCCTGCAGCAGGTGTTCCTGAACCT
>SZPB01000454.1 GCA_030263535.1 Cytophagia bacterium CHB2 | reverse complement strand
CCGCGCAAAACAGCAAGACGGCGAGAAGACTGCATCCTGCTGCCAATTGTCTAATCGTATTGGAAGATTTCATGGGCATCTCCCCGAGTTATTCGTCCTTGGTTGATTGGTTGATTATCGGAGGTAAATGGGTAGAGGTCGAAAGGCTGTCACGGAATGGCGGACAGCATGCGCGCGAACGAGGTTGCGCTATAAATGTAGAGAGCAGCGCACCTAGCGTTGCTTGGCAGGCGCGCCACCATCCCAAAACAAAGACTCTAAAACTGATCGAAACCTCTCATCTCGAGAGGATATTGGCAAAACAAAACAGGACTGTTCAGCCGTCAGAAATTACTGCCCGGGCGCTTTTCCAGGTGATAATTTAACTTTTAAAATTCATGGCTCTGACTATGGAAAAAGCAAGAGCGCCCGGTCACTGATCAAAGTTGTTACTGCAACGTTACAGGTTAACGTCACAATACAGGCCAAAAACATTGTCCAGCAAAAGATCGTCGAGCGGAATCCTGAAATATGCGCCCGGCGTGACCTTGTCAAAAACCAGTTTTGCGCGCACGGCTGCTTGATTGATTACGCTGTCGTTAAAACTGCCGCCGGAGGAAGCCCAGCCGCGGCCGGAAAACGAAGCGCCGATATGAAATGGTTGAAAATCAAACCAGCCCTCAGCGCCGTAGATGAGGTGCAGCTCGCCGTCGTTGGTCCGCAAACCTTTGTAGACATTCTCAAAGAAACCAACGGAATCATGCTGTGTCGCGATGTTGAACGAAACACCACCGTAAGGTTGGACGCTGAATTTGCTGACCGTGAGTTTGGTTCGAATCGTGCCGGTCAACGGAATAAGATCTGGAATAAAAGCCTCCTGCCGCTCGAAGTCTGCGACTGAGCCGATAAAAGCGGCAAAACCATTTTTGACCAGCGGCACGCGCGCCATCACCTGAATCGAATGATTCTGGCCGCCGAACTGCAAACCGAAGCCGGGGTTGCCGATGGTTTCGTCGCTGGTCGACACGCTGGCGCCATAAAATTTGCCGAAAGCAACCGGAAGTTGGCCGATAAAGCTGACACCGTCTTTGATAACCGGCACCTTTACGGTGACAAACCAGGCCGAAGTGAGTAAAGACGGTTCCGCGCCGGCGAATTTGAATTGCGGCCGCATGGCTTCGATTTTGAGTGTTTGCGCCGGCAACAGCGCGGGAAGCAGAACGAGAAAAGTCAAAACAGTCACAAACTTTTTCATAGATGCCCTCCGTGTGTCTGTGAGGTCGGGAAAGTCTGCCGCTTTAATAATCAGGAAGAGAGGTGGGCAGGCGCGCCCGGCCATCGCGTGAGTTCGGTGATCAGGGTTTGCGAAAGCACCTATGAGTGTAATGATTTTGCGATCATTGTCAAGTTATTTTAGCGAGAGGTGTTTTCCGGCGATGGTTGCAACGCGAGAGGTGAGGCCAGGCAAGGAGGAGAATTCGTCCGCCGGTCGCCGGGAGGTGCAGCCAAGCTTTTTCTGCTTGCGCCAGCAACCTCCCGTCGTCATATACTACGAACGCTGCCGGCAAATGCGGACGCCCGCTATTCTTTTCGAAAGTCTATTCATCAACTTTGTGCTTGTTTTTGATAGGGCATTTGATCAGGTTTTACGGTCGGGGCTTTTAGTACTACAACGTTAAGTTGACACAAACACCGAGATGTCATTTGAAAGAATCTCGTGAAGTATTGGGAAAACGGCTCGAACCGGCTGCGAACTCAGGGCCTCACAAGATTCCAGATGACATTGACAAAAGTATGGGGAAAGCTCGAGCTTAACGTTTTAGTATTTGTCTCATTTAATAATTTTCTAAAATCGCTACCGATCAGTATAAATCAGTGGCTAAAACCTCGTATCGGCTTTATTCAGGTTGAAATCAAAGTTTATGGGAAGGAGCATTATGTCGATTCGCACCGATCGATTTATTGCAACGCCGGCGGCGCCGATGTCAGTCGCGCCCATCACGCTGGCGGGCAATTTCGTTCGCCTCGAGCCGCTCTCCCTCGATCATCTCGATCAGCTTTGCGCTGTCGGTTTGGATGACGAACTATGGCGCTTCACCGTGTCGTTTGTGCGGACGCGGGAGGATATGCAAGCTTATCTTGATGCCGCATTGCAAGAGCAAGCCGAGGGCACAGCGCTTCCATTTGCAACATGTGACATTGCCTCCGGCCAAGTGGTGGGCAGCACACGATTTGGCAATATCGACAAACACAATCGCCGGCTTGAAATCGGCTGGACGTGGGTCGCGCGGCCCTGGCAGCGTACTGCCATCAACACGGAGGCCAAGTATCTCATGCTGAGCCACGCCTTTGAAACGCTCGGTTGTTTGCGGATTGAATTCAAAACCGATATGCTGAACGAACGTTCTCGTCAGGCGATTCTGCGTTTAGGCGCGCACGAAGAAGGCATTTTTCGCAATCATATGATCACCAGCAGCGGTCGCATTCGAAATTCCGTCTACTACAGCATTATCGATACTGAGTGGCCGGCGGTGAAGCGCCATCTTCAAGAAAAACTGGCGCGGCGATAGATATGCTGGGGTGTTGTCGAGAATCAAAATGAGGCGAAACGCATGCAAAGATTTGAGCGATTGACTTTTGCTACAACGTCTTGCGCAGCAACGAAGGGTGATTGAAGCGCGAAGGGGCGGATGAACTTCCAAATGGCAATGCCACGCCCAGGCCGTTGCAGGAACGTTTTTCAAGAATGCCACGTTTTCTCGCGAACGTTAATAGATTGATTCAGGTCGAGCATTATGTTCTACCGCACGCTGGCAGACATCATCGTCGTTCTGCATCTTTTGTTCATTGTGTTTGTATTAGGCGGCGGCGTGCTCGTTCTGTTTTGGCGGCGATGCGCCTGGCTGCATCTTCCCGCGGTTTTATGGGCAATCCTGATTGAATTGACGGGCGGCATCTGTCCGCTCACCCCGCTGGAAAATTGGCTGCGCCTGCGAGGCGAGGCGCCGGATATCATACCAGCTTCATCGAACATTATCTCATTCCGGTGATTTATCCTGCCGCGTTGACGTATGAGTTGCGCCTCGTTTTTGCCTTGATCGTCGTGATCATCAATGCCGGCATTTATGCGTTTGTCCTGCGCCGCAAAATGAAAAGGACTGCAGTGCGACGCTAATCAACAGTTGTGGCTATTTTACGGCGTTGACATGCCCGGCGATGGCCATCTTCTCTCTTGACATCGTTCGCAAACAAATTATATTCTAGCGCATGCAACTCTCCAGCGCCCCAACGCAATGGCCTCACACCACGAATGGCGCTCCAGTTTTCAAAATTAATCCACCAAGGGTAGTGAACTTCCGAAGATTATCTCTGTGAGGAGGGAGTTATGCGATGGTCGAAAGTGTTGACGGCTGGACTTGTGGGTGGAATCGTGAACGCGGTGTTCGGGTTTCTCATGTATGGCGTGATCATGAGTAATACCTTCCGCAAATACAGCCCCGAGGTTTTTCGCGGTGCGGAAAATGAACCCAACATGATGTGGTTCATCATCATGCCGGTGTTGCTCGGCTTGGCCGGCGCAGTTTTGTTTGCCAAAACAAGAGCCTCCTGGCAGGCGGGAGTGAAAGGCGGTGTGCTGTTTGGTTTCTGGGTCGGCTTGATCGGCTTTTTGAGTAATTTCTATCTGCCTCTCACCATCACGGCTATCCGTATTATCTGGCCTGGTGTACCGGCAGTATCATCGTGATGGAGTGGATGGTTTTTGGCGCTGTCCTGGCGGTTGTGTACAAGGCTTGATTGCAGCAGCGGAGAGTTGCGACGAAATCCTGAGTGTGCGTGATTGGTGCGCTCAGGATTTTTTGTTTCGTTAACACCGGCAGTCGGGGAATTGCACAAAAGTATCAAATTTTTAGCGTCACATTCACAGTCGTTCCGCTGTCATCAGAGTACATGCCGAAAGATCCTCGCAGTTGCTCGGCTCGCGTTTTCATCGTCTGCAATCCCTTTCCCGAAAATTTCGGCGCATGCGTCGCCCCGTTGATGCCGGCTCCGTTGTCGATAATGCTGATGTTCAGCCGGTTTGATTTGAAGGAGGCATAAATCGCCAGCTCGCTGCCGCCGGAATGTTTGGCGGCATTGTGAATCGCTTCTTTGAGCAAGAGCCAGAGATGTTTGCGCTGTTCGGGCGAGAGATTTTTGGCCGGCAAAAGTTCCGCGCCGGGGGCGTCAAACTTGAGCGCCATGTTTTGAGCGCGGCAGGCATTCACGGCAAAATCGCGCACGCGCATCAGCAAATCATGGATGCTTTCCGGTTTCGGGTCAATCGCCCAGATAATCTCGCGAATCGAGTTCACCGATTCTTGCGACAGCGTGATGATGCGTTGCAGCAGCTCTGCGCCCGCCAGTTTGGTCGCGTTGCTTTTGGCATTCTCATCCTGCACGATTTTGCCGAACATGGCAATGCTGCTGAGATTGCCGGCGATTTCATCATGCAG
>SZPB01000453.1 GCA_030263535.1 Cytophagia bacterium CHB2 | reverse complement strand
TTCGCGCTGCTAAAATTGCAGCAGAAGATGAACACCTTGGAGAATCGCCTGCCGGCGGGGTCGCGCATCGAAGTCAATCGCTTCGATACTGCGGATCTTTCCACCTACCTCATGGAACTCAGCATTCGCGGGGAAGCCAGCATCGATGAGTTACGCGAGGCGGCAGAACGGCGCGTGCGCCCGCGACTCGAACAAATCGACGGCGTGGTGAATATCAACATCGGCGGCGGGCAGCGCAGCACCGTGGGCATTCAAATCGACCCGGAGCGTTGCGAAGCCGTGGGCCTTCCGGTGCCGCTGGTGCAGCAGAAGATCAACGCATTTCATCGCCAGCCCGAGCATCTTGGCCGCGTGGTTTCCGCCGGACGCTATCTGGATGTCAACCTGCTCGGCCGCGTCGATGATTTGCGCGAGTTGCGCGAATTAATCATTGACGAACGCGGGCCCACGCGGCTGCGCGACGTTGCCGATATCGGCTACAGCCAGGCCGAACGCACGCAACTGTATCGCGTTGACGGCAAATCCGGCGTGGGCATCTTCGTGCAAAAAGATAACGTGAGCAACATGCTCGCCGTTGCCAATGATGTTCTCGCGCAGATCGAGGAATTGAATCGCGAGCTTGCGCCGCAAGGGTTCGAGCTGGCCGTCAACTTCAGCCAGGCCGGGCTGATTCAACAAGCCCTCGATCGCATCGAGACCATGGCCTTGACCGGCGCGCTGCTGGCGCTGCTTGTGCTCTTTTTATTTCTGCGCAATCTGCGCTTTGTCATCATTTTGATGATCGCCATTCCGGTGTCGTTGCTGGTGACCTTCAATCTGATGTACGGCTTCGATCTTTCGGTGAATATTTTGTCGTTGTGCGGCCTGGCGCTCGCCATCGGCATGCTGGTGGATAACGGCATCGTCGTCATGGAGAATGTTTTTGTGCATTATCAACGCGGCAAAAGCGTATTCGCAGCGGTTTACGACGGCACGCGCGAAGTGAGCCGCTCGATTCTGGCTGCAACCGGAACAACTGTGCTGGTGTTTCTGCCGGTGTTGTTCGTGGAGAGTGAAGCAAAGCTGTTCGTGCGTGAGCTGGCGTTGTCCGTGGTTTTCCCTCTATTGATTTCTTTAATGGTTGCGATCACGTTGATTCCGCTGCTGGCACGACTCACCTTGAAAGGACCGCCGCCGCGTCCTTTTGGCAGCGGCCGCATTTTGGAGATTTACCGTTTATTACTCAAATCCTGCCTGCGCCATCGCGTGCGCACCATCGCAACCGTTGTCATATTCCTCTTGATCAGCCTGTTTACCGGCGTGGTTTACATCATCGGCACCGCGCCGCCCCCTCCGCCTGATCGCCTCGACATTTATATCAACATGCCGCGCGGCGCAACGCTCGACGCCACCGACGAAATCGTGCAGCGTCTCGAAAATCAAACGCGCGAATTGCCCAACCTCAAAGAGACCCGCGCCAGTATCCGCGCGGAAGAGGCGCATCTTGCGGTCAACTTCGTTGAACCGGCCAAGCGTACAGAAAAGTTGAAGCTTGACGAGATCAAAGAAAAATTGAAGAGGCTCAATCGCGGCCTCGAGCATGTTGAAATCAATTTTGACCGTCCGTCCCGCTCGGGTGGAGGCGGTGTGTCGCGCGACAACGAATTATCCGGCCTGCTCGGCGGCGATAAGGCGCTGCGCCTGCGCGGCTATGATTTGGCCTCGTTGCGCGTTTTGGGCGATCAAATCGTGCAAACGTTGCGGGCTATCCCCGACATGGAGAAAGAAGCCGTGCGCTCTGACCTGCAATCCGGCGCGCCGGAATTGCAGATTCATGGCGATCGCTTGCGCCTTGCGCTCTGGGGATTGAATATGCAAGAAGTCATGAATGCAATTTGGGCCACGCGACCGGAAGGCGCGAACGCGGCGACGCCCTTTTATGCCGCCAACGGCGAGCGCGACGTGCAGATGTTGATGAAGGATGCTGAAGAACGCCGGCTGGAAGACGTAGAGAACCTGAAGGTCACTAATGCCACGGGACAACCGGTGCCGTTGCGTGAAGTTGCCAATATTCGCCTCGACGAAGGCCCCGGCAACATCGTGCGCTACAATCAAGAACGGCAAGTCAAAATCAGTTATGCGTTCGTGCGCGAAGCCCAGGACTCCAAGACACGTTTGGAACTGGCCGAGGCGCAAGTCGATCGCATGTTACAAGAGTTGCGTTTGCCCCAAGGTTTTACAATTGAAAAAGTCGAAACCGAGGACAAGAAAACGGTTTATTACTGGATGCTGGCCATTGGCGCGATTCTCATTTATATGCTGCTGGCAGCGCAGTTCGAATCCCTGTTCAGCCCGTTTGTGATTCTCGGCACTGTGCCGACCGCCGTCATCGGCGCATTGTTCGCGCTGGCGTTCAGCGGCACGCCGCTATCGCTGGGCGAAGGCGCGCCTATGGCGCTGCTCGGCTTCATCGTGTTGCTTGGCATCGTGGTTAACAACGGCATTTTTTTGATCGATCGCATCACGATTCTACGCAAGCAGGGTTATCGCTGGCAGCGCGCAGTGATGATTGCCGTGCAAAGCCGCGTGCGCCCGATTCTGATGACGTCGGGCACGACCATGCTTGGCATTTTTCCGCTGGCCCTGAAACAGGGAACCGAATTGGAACTGTGGCCGCCGTTTGCAATCACGGTGCTTGGCGGGCTTGCCGTGTCCACCTTCTCAACGCTGGTCTTTATCCCCGTGCTCTATGTCGGCCTCGAACAAACCAAAGAATGGCTGAAGAAGATCGGCTGGCTCGGGCTGGGTTTTGGAACGCTTGCCGCCGCTGGTTTGATTTATTGGTTTCATCAATCCTATCAGAGCAAGCTCTACACCAGTTTGGTGGCGTTGCCAATTTGGTTCGGCATTCTCGGATTGATTTATGGTGTGCAGCAATTTTTTGCCGTGCGCCGCGAACGCGAGCAAGTCGCGGAAGAGAGACTGCATATTCGCATCAAGAACTTGACGAAGATTTACGGCGCGCCCGGCCGCGTCACGCGCGAATGGAACAAAGAGCGCCGCCGGTTGCAACGCTTCGTGGCTTCCGGGCAATTGCCCTGGCAGCGTGAATCAATTCGTGAATCTGCCATTTGGATGGCAACTCTCGGCGCGCTTATTTTCTATTTGCACACATTTTTTACCAGCGGCTTTTGGCTGATAATCTTGAGCATGTTGACCCTGGCATGGCTGTTCGGCGTGCGCGAGTTATATTATCGCTGGCGTTTTGTGGCGGGCAAGCCGCCACAGGCTCAGCCACGAACTTTTCGATGGAAATTTTGGTCGAGGAGAAAAGCTTCAGCGGTAGAACCGGACCGCGCCACCCAACCGGCAACAATTCTGAACCTCACCCGGCGCGGCGGCGTTTGGCTGGTTTTGCTCTTTCTCATCTATTTGCAATGGCGCGTGCAAACGCCGGCGGTTACCGTCATTGCGGCTGTGGTGGCTTTGCTTATCTTCGTACTTCGTCGCATCGCCAAGAAAATTGAAACGGGCTTGATTAATCCGGAATTGCCACAGGGCAAATTTCGCAAACTCAAGCGCATGCTCTACGCGATCGTGCGCGCGCTGCCCTACATTCGCCCACCGCGGCCGCAGGTGCGCGCCTTGACCGGCGTGAATTTGGAAATCGGACAGGGCATGTTCGGCTTGCTCGGCCCCAACGGCGCGGGCAAAACCACGCTCATGCGCCTCATCGTCGGCGTGCTGGAAGCCAATCATGGCAGCATCAAAATTAATGATCGTCTGCTCTCGCAACATCGCGAGGCGTTTCATGGCGCCATCGGTTATTTGCCGCAAGATTTCGGCTTGTATGAGAACATGACGCCGCTAGACTATCTCAACTATCATGCCTTGACCAACGGCATCTACGAACAGGCAACACGTCACGAATTAATCGAGAAGCTTTTGCAAGGCGTGGGTTTGTGGGAACGACGCGACGACAAGATCAAAACATTTTCCGGCGGCATGAAACAACGCGTCGGCATTGCGCAAACACTGCTGCATTTGCCGCAAATCATTGTCGTCGACGAGCCGACCGCGGGACTCGATCCGCGCGAGCGCATTCGCTTCCGCAACTTGCTCTCGGAACTGGCGAAAGAACGCATTGTCATATTTAGCACGCATATTGTTGAAGATATTTCCAGCACGTGCCACGATCTCGCGGTGCTGGCCGGCGGGCGCTTGCTCTATCGCGGTTCGCCCGAAGACATGCAGCGGCAGGCGCACGGCAAAGTCTTCGAAGCAGTCGTCACGGAAGAGGCTTTTCAAGACTGGCGCGAAACGCTGCACATTGTGCAACATCAAAAGACGGCGAACGGCGTTCGCATTAGGTTTCTGCGCAGCGAACCGGTGAGTGGTTTGGCCGTTGAAACCGTGGAGCCGACGCTGGAAGACGCGTATGTTTATTTGCTGCAAACCAGCAAAGCGCAGAATGGCGCCAACGGCGTTTGAAAAT
>SZPB01000452.1 GCA_030263535.1 Cytophagia bacterium CHB2 | reverse complement strand
CCCAGCAGTTTTTTAATTTGAAAGAGCGCTGCCTGTTTTGTGACATTATTCGCCAGGAAATCGACGACAACCAGCGTATCGTTGCGGCCAATGAAAGTTTCGTCGCCTTGTGCCCCTTTGCCGCGCGCGCGCCGTTTGAAACGTGGATTCTGCCCAAGAAACACGAAACCTTTTTTGAATGGCAAAGCGAACTGCCCAGCCTGGCAAAATTACTGCGCATGGTCCTGGATCGCATGCGCGGCACCCTCGGCGACCCAAACTATGTCATGGAAATTCACTCCGGCCCCAATCTCTTCGCAGGCAAGAACCGCGGCTACTGGAAGACGGTGGAGCGCGACTTTCATTGGCATATAGAGATTACGCCGCGCTTGCGTAGCTATACCTCCTTTGAAATGGGCTTTGGCTTTCATGTGAACCCGATGCCCTCGGAAAAAGCCGCGGAATTGCTGCGTATCAACGCAACTTCCTGAAAGCATTGCCGCGCCAACCAGGCCCGCACCTCCATGAGCCGCACCTGCCCAAACCATTCCCGCCGGCCCATCGTTCTTTCTGCGTTATTCCTGTTTTTTTGTTTTTCGAGAACGCAGGCGCAAAACGTTGCCTCATTTGCGTATGCGCCAAAACGCTCCACTCACCAGCAATATGTTTTCTCCGGGTTTTCCAGAAGTCTGCTCGTGAGCAAGCCTGCGGGGCTGCCGGTGACCCCGGCAGCGCCGGGAATCTATTATTTGAAACAGGATACCATTGCCTTTCACCAGGATCCTGCGGCAACACCGGCGCCTCTCAAACATTCATTCTCGCCCCAGCGTCTGGCTTTTGTCAGCGCCATGATGGCCGCTACCAATTGGATTGCGTATCATCAGCTCAACGACGCTTGGTGGCAGGAAAAACGTGGAAAATTTCATTTCTATAAAGGCTATCGCCGCACGCGTGGCTTTTATGATCTCGCCCCCGGCGACAGCTATTGTTATCATCTCGACAAAGGCGGGCATTTTCTTTCGGCGATATTTTTTACGGAGTCACTCACATCGATCTATCAGTGGGTGGGATTTTCCGAAAGCCGCGCTGAAACAATAAGCGCGATCGTCGCCTCCGCGTTGTTGCTTGAGGTGGAGATCTATGACGGTTTTTTTCAAGACTGGGGTTTCAGCCTCGGCGATTTTGCCGCGAATGAATTGGGCGTGCTTTGGGTGTTGGCGCAACGCCGCGTGCCGGCTTTGCAGTCGGTGCGCCTCAAAATCAGTTATGATCCGTTTGCGCCCGTGGAAGACGACTCCTGGATCAAAAGCTACAACGCCATGACGTTCTGGGCGAGTTTCCCGGTGCGTTCGTGGCTGCCTGCGGCTGCGCAAAAGATCTGGCCCGGCTGGCTCAATCTCGCTTTCGGCTACAGCACCGATCGTTTGCGTCACGGCCGGCTCGAAACGTATCTTGCCTTCGATGTGAACGGTGAGGCGCTCATCAAATCGCGCGCGCTTCATCTGTTGCCGTTGCGCC
This sequence comes from Cytophagia bacterium CHB2, assembly GCA_030263535.1. Lineage (NCBI taxonomy): Bacteria > Pseudomonadati > Bacteroidota > Cytophagia > Cytophagia bacterium CHB2. Next base: position 2,985 of record SZPB01000452.1, on the reverse strand, counting down.
TGCTGTTGAACTATGTTCACCTGCCATTGCCGGCGCTGCAACTCAAGCCCGCGTTGCGCTTTTCACCGCTGCACTTCTGACACGGAGATTCTTATGCCGCTTTTGCAAAGTCCGATGGCGATTTTTGCATTGTGCGCCGGTTTGTGCGCGCTCGTATTTTGGGTCAGCAAACAAGCCTGGGCGCAACGGTTCTTCAGCATTGTGCCAGCCATTATTTTCATTTACTATCTGCCAACGCTGGCTGCCACCTTCGGTGTGATTCCCACGGTTTCGCCAGTTTATGATTGGATGCGCGATTATCTCCTGCCGTTCAGTTTGTTCATTCTGATGGTGACCGCTGACATTCCTGCGATCATGAAGATTGGCCCGAAAGCGCTGGCCATGATGGTGTTCGGCACCCTCGGCGTGATTGTTGGCGGCCCGGTCACATTTCTGCTTTTTTCGAATTGGCTGCCACCTGAAGCCTGGAAAGGCTTTGCTGCGCTCTCCGGCAGTTGGATCGGCGGCAGCGGGAATTTTGCCGCGATGAAAGAGGCGGTAAGCGCGCCCGACAGCATCATTGGCCCCATGATCATCGTTGATACCGCCGTTGGCTACACCTGGATGGGCGTGCTGCTTTTTCTCGCCAATTATCAAAAGCGCGTTGACCGGCGGCTCGGCGCAGACGCGCAGGTGTTGGATGATCTCAATCGCCGCATGAAAGATTATCAGGAAAGCCGCGTCAAGCCCATGGCGCTGTCCGATGCGTTTTTGATTTTATCGATTGGATTCGTGGGCGCCGTGGTTTGTCAAAGTCTGGCGCAATGGGTGTATGAATTGACGCATGTTGCCTTGCGGGAAAATCTGCCGCTGCTCGATTCGATTTTCACGAGTTTCACCTGGCTCATCATTTTTATTTCGACGTTCGGCATTCTGCTGTCGTTCACACCGTTGCGCAATCTTGAGGCGGCCGGCGCTTCCAAGTTGGGATATGTTGCGCTCTATCTTTTTCTCACCTCGATCGGCGCCAAGGCCGATCTTGCCGGATTGCTCACTGCGCCGGTGTTGCTGCTCGCCGGCGTCGTGTGGATTCTCTTTCACATTGGCTTTCTATTTCTCGGTGCGCGACTGATCAAAGCGCCGATGTTTCTCGTCGCCATCGGCAGCCAGGCCAACATCGGCGGCGCGGCGAGCGCGCCGATAGTCGCCGCGGCCTATTACGAGGCCATGGCCCCGGTGGGCGTGCTCATGGGCGTGCTTGGTTATCTGCTCGGCAATTACGGTGGGCTGTTGTGTGCATTGCTGTTGCGGCTGGCTGCGGGCAATTGATTGTTCGCGCGATGCCTTGAGCTTCTGCGATCTCTACTTCTCAAAAACAAGAATAGAATATCAGGTATTCGTATTTATAAGAGTCCTCTCATTCGCACCGCCTTTTTGTTGATTTGCGCAAATCGTTGGGATTCAAATTTTTAGAGCGTGCAGAAAGATGCTCTATAACATGGCATACTGATTGCGATGCTGCATGGCGAGAAACGCCAATTTCATGAATTTTGTTCGGTAATGTTCAGCCTCGGCTTTACCGCGTTAGATGCCACGGCCAAACCATGGCTGACCGAGTAGTGATTACCAATTTTGGCAATCCACCCGCCGCCCGGGAAGAGGGGATAAGACATTTCGATGATGGGTTTTTCTCTCTTTCGCTCTCCTCCTCTCTCTTCTCCAACATAATACTGGCTTTTGCTCATCTGCGCCTGAATTCTATCCACAAGGACATCAAGCGAGTTTGGCATTTGTGGCAACAAAATTTGAAAGGAGAGCATCATGAAAACAACCTTTTGCCTGTTGGCATTCTGCCACATGCTTCTTTGGACGACCGCCGCCGCCCAGGGGGCGGATTCACTCAACTGGTTCCCTTACAAAACCGGGGATATGTGGGAATACCGGGCATTCGGTGCTTACCCATTTGCCATCGCCCAGATTATCAATGTCAAGGATTCTGTCTCAGCCGATGGGAAGATACATCTAACACAACTGCACAGGTTCATATATCCCGTTTGCTGCGAAGATGTAATGTTTTTTCCCTACGTAATAGACACGGCTGCCGCGGAAGTTATTGGACCATCCGACGAACTTAGGAATGTGCCGGTCTACAAATTCAACGTTGAAGAGGGGGACCAATGGTTATTGACGCCGCGCGGTGAAACAGCAACAGTAATGGGCATCAAAGAAGGTAGTCTTTTCGACAGAAATACCACGTTCATGGAAATACGTTACGATAATGGTACTCTAGTCAGATACGGTGTAACGTTGGCACGAGGGTTTGGGTTGATTTATCGAGGTGGCGGAGACCAAGCCTGGAGTTATAACCTTGAAGGAGCAGTGATCAACGGCGTCTTGTACGGTGATACGACAGGCATCCCACTAACTGTTGATGACAAGAATGAGCACTTCATACAACCCGGCTTTGAGTTGCATCAAAACTATCCCAACCCGTTCAATCCGGCGACTGCAATCACGTTCGATCTGAAAACTTCCGGGTCTGTTACTTTGATTATTTATGACATGATGGGAAGAGAGATCAGAAGGCTGGTCGATGATGAAGGCTTTATTCCTGGACCGCACAAGATCATCTGGGATGGAAGAGCAAATTCTGGTGAAATCGCTGCGGCCGGAATTTATCATTACCGGCTTTTGCATAACAACGAGATTGTCACTCGGTCAATGATCTTTCTCAAATAATTCTCAGAAAGGAGCGACCGCACGAATGCAACATATTCGTTCACCGGGAAACCCCAGAAAACAGGGTATTTCCTTCATGTCTTGATCAAATTTTTAGTATGCTCCAGGAAGTAATTCTTGACATTGAATTTTTGAAGCATTACTATCCAATCAGTTTGATGTTTGGTCAACAGTCAACCCGCCGCCAGGGAAGAGGGATAAGGCGTATCGATGCTGGGCTCTTCTCTCTCTCTCTCTCTCTCTCTCTCTCTCTCTCTCTCTCTTCTC
>SZPB01000451.1 GCA_030263535.1 Cytophagia bacterium CHB2 | reverse complement strand
ATCGGAATCAAGCAGGCGCGATCGGCGCGTTCGATGAGCCAGGGCGTTTTTTCGCGCGACCAATTATCGGGCTGCTCGACTTGATGGCCGTTAATGATTTCCTGCTTGAACAAACCAAACTCATAATTAATGCCGTAGCCAAAGCCCGGCATATCGAGCGTCGCAAGCGAATCGAGAAAGCACGCGGCCAAGCGTCCGAGGCCGCCGTTGCCCAGCGCGGCATCGCGTTCCGCCTCACAAATTTCCTCCAAATCAATTTTCATCTTGGTCGCGGCTTTGCTGGTCGACTCGTAGATACCGAGATTGTGCAGATTGTGGCGCAGCAGTTGCCCGATGAGAAACTCCATCGACAGATAATACAAACGCTTCACGTTCTGCTTCTGATAACGCTTCTCCGTCAACAACATACCATCGATCATGCGCTCGCGAATCGCCAACGACATCGCCATGAACAGATCATAATTCGTGGCCTTCTTCCACTCCAGGGCCATCGAATATTTCATGTGATACCGCACGGAAGCGCGCAAGGCTTGCAACAAGCGCTTGCGCTTTTTCTCCGCGGCTTCATTGTTGTTTTGCTGAGGGGCCGGCGTCTCCGGCGAGGCATGTGAGGGTGATTGCTGATTGTGTTGTTCCATCATATGCGACTTCTGCATCCTTTCAGCTTGATCAGTGTCTGCTTCAATTTCGTTTGTGGGCGGAAGGTGAATCGCGCCGGCACGCATTCATTTCGGCGAATTCCGGAGCAATTCCAATTAGATCCAACCACAAATTTTGCGGGTTGGCGCCGCTCAATTCTGTTTGTTGTTTGCGGTTGGACCGGAATGTGATGTTGTTTTGGGACTCAGAGCTGCCAAAGTCCTGATTCAATTCCGTTTTGAATAACAATGGCACATGTTCCATATCCCGCGATTTTCATCGGTGGAACGGCAATCTCTGCCCCGGAATTCGCTGCAGCCGCGACAGCCGCATCGATATCCTTGACGAGAATATAGGGCCGCACCACCGGCTTCTCAGCCTCATGCATTGGAGCCCGAATACCGAGCATTCCACCGTTTGCCAGCCGGGCAGTGCGAGCGTTACCCAAGTTCTGGTCGGCGTTACTGAAGGTCACGCCGTGCATCTTCGCGTAAAGAATACAAGCGGCGTCGACATCTGGCGTTACAATTTCGAGATATTGAATATGCATCACGTCTCCGTTGAGTGTATCGTTTTGGGCCTTTGTCGAAATATGTCAGGTTGGCGCTCTGTGTTCTGAGTTGCAGCAGTCTAATTCAGCCGGCAGCCAGAATTCAGGATGGTTGTAAACAAAAACTCAGAGAACGCCCCGGTATACTCCTCAAGCATATGCCCGCAGCAACCAGTTGACCAATAATGCGAAAAGGTAAAGGCCTACGCCAAACGCCGTGTGATTCATCAGGCTACGCAGCCTTGCCGGCGCAGGGCTTGGCATCTTAGAAGCGGCAAATCCGAACCCGAATGAAGGTTGCATGATAAAAAATGGCGCTACGACTGTAACGACCCCGAAGATGATCGCCGGCATCAGCGTTGGATGTTGAAGCCAGTTGTTGCCGGCGAACGCAACAAAAGCGCCGGCGAACGTGATGCCAATCAGGTAGTGGGCAATCCAACCTACCGGGCATTCGACGCTCTTCCGCGGGGAAGAGGCTATATTCGAATGCGTAAAGATTCCTTCCGGCATATATCGCAGCCAGCGTCCGACGAGGCAAACATTGGAGGGCGTGATCTTGAAAACGTATTTGAGAAACTGCGCCCAAAGATCAAACGTGAGAGTTGCGCCCATACCAATGAAAATCACACGCATGAAAGGAAAGTCTGGATTATTCAAGAGGCACCTGTTGGTTGATTGTCTTTGCCCAGCCAACACACGTGTTGCTCTCGCGAAGCCATCGAAATAAACAAAATTGGCTCTATAATGGCAAGCGAGAACTTGGCCTTGCGCAACTGCTGCAACGCTTCATGGGCGAAAGAGATGGAACATATACCCGGCACGTTTGCGCGTGTTGGATTGTCTACTGCCACAACCGCAGCGCGCTGGTTAAGATCGTTTCAAGATCGCCGTAGCGCGCTTTATAATCGTCCTGGCTGCGCCGGATGATTTCCTCGGCTTCCTCACGATGGTAAATATCTGTAATCTCACACGTGCCTTTCTTTTCGCCGGGCGCTTGCTTGTAGGTGAGAAAGTAATGCCGCAGTCGGTCAATCACATCGGGCGGGCATTCGGAAACATCGCGCCATTGGCCGTAGACGGCGTCACCCTGCATCACGGCGATGATTTTGTCATCAGCCTCATTTTTGTCGATCATGCGCAGCCCGCCGATGGGAATGGCGTGCAGCAAAATGTCGCCATGCGAGATTTGCTTCTCGGTGAGCACGCAAATGTCAATGGGATCGCCGTCGCCGATGATGCCCGTGCGCCCGGTGCGCTGCATGCACAGTTCCGCCACGCGTTCGGCGCAATAGGTTTGCGGAATCAGGCCATAGAGGGTCGGGCAGTGGTTTGAAAATTTTTGTGGCCGGTCAACGCGCAAATGTCCCGTGGCTTTGTCGATTTCATATTTCACGGTATCCGTCGGCACCATTTCGATGTAGGCGGTCACCACCTGCGGGGCGTCCGGCCCGATTTGAATGCCGTGCCAGGGATGGGATTTGTACAACACGCCCATGAGCTGCCAAATCGGATCGGCATTCGCGGCTTTTGCCTTTTTCATGATGGCCTTGGCTTCGATGGCATTCATCATAGAACGAACTCCTTTCTGGTTTTAACATATTCCAAAAGAACATCTTCCTGATTCATAAACTGGTGATGGCACGGCAGAATCACGAGGCGAATTCCATTGCCGGGCGCGCGTCTATCGGGCTGCATATGCCCGGCAACAAGACAAGCCTTGACACAGACGGAAAGGTGATTTTTGCCGCGCTTGCTCGGGTGATTTCTATAAAGGAAAGTTGCTGAAAGGTTGGAATTCCAGACGTATGCCGCCAACAACTGGCGCACGAAGTTGCGTGCGCGCAGCAACAACTTCGCTGTGGCGCGCCCGGTTCGCCGGCGGCGCGGGGGCATCATGGCCAACTCATCCGCTCCGCGGGCGTACCAGAAGACAAGGTCGCGGACACACCTTTTAGCTAACGCTATTTAGTCCTGCTTGGCCGGGGTGAACTCCGGCGGCGGCGCCGCACCCTCGCCAAAGAAAAACGCCTCGGTTTGCTGATCGAGAAAAGCGCTGGCCTTGGGATCCATCAGATTGAGCCGGTATTCGTTGATTAACATGATCATTTGCGCTTTCCACATTTGCCACGCTTCTTTTGAAACGTTGTCAAAAATGCGCTGGCCCAATTCGCCCTTCATCGGCGGCTTCTCCAGACCTTCCATCTCTCGACCGAACTTTACACATTGCACCATACGCGCCATGCCGCTACCTCAAGATTCGATAAAATACGATTGCCGAATTAAAAAACGATTACTCTGCTTCCATGCGTCTGAAAACGGCCGCACGGTTCAATTCACGCCATTCAATCGCGCTCCGCCCACCAGCAATTTCATCCGGGTGGCCAGATACTTTTTCTTTTTGAAGACGCGCAACACCTGCAAATAGCTGTTTAAGACGGCGCCGGTTTCTTGCAACGATTTCGGCACCACTTCGAGATTGATGACGCCGTCATAGCCGTGTTTGAAAACATGTTCCAGAAATTTTTCAATGGGCAATACGCCCTGCCCGAACGGCAAATGCGCATCTTCGTCTTTGATGCAATCCGACATGTGAATGCAGACCACTTGCTTGGCAATTGCGTTGAAACGCTCGAAAATGTCTTCACCGCGCAGAAATGCGTGCGCCGGATCGAAGCACAAACCGATCAGTTTCTTCTTGAGAATCTTCTTGGTCATATCCACCAAACGGTCAAAATCCTTGACATTCCAGGCTTCGATATTCTCCAAAATGACCGGCACTTCAAGACGCTGCAAGTTTTCATAAAGATATTCCAGGGCGTCATCGGCCAGCTCTTCGTTTTGGGTTTCGGGCGGATGCGCAACGCAGTAGAGCAAATTCAAATCATGGCGATGCTGATTGAGCAAGGCAATAGTTTCGTCAATTTTCTCCTTGGCCTCAAAAGAAGAAAAATCGAATCCGTGTTCGCCGATCAACGGCAGGTGAAAGCCCGCTGCCATGCCGTTCATGTTGGCGATGACGGAGTTGAGATCGCGAAAAACGGTGGGATTGAATTCGACAAAGCCGACGCCCAACCGCCGCACGAGGGCAAGCAACTCTCCCGGTTTTTTTCCGCCAAAATCACTGATCGTCAAACCTACTTGCATCGTTCCTCATCTCCTTAATTTTATTTTATGCTCTCCCGCGCCAGCAGGTAAATCCAATTCGCGCCCAACGCAACGGCGGCGATGCGGCGCACGATCGTGAGAGGCGCAGCGTGAAGCCGGTTCAAAATGTTTTTGTTGGCAACGGTTGCGGCGAGCAACACGCCGGCCGCAACGAA
>SZPB01000450.1 GCA_030263535.1 Cytophagia bacterium CHB2 | reverse complement strand
TATCTGCCGCTGCATCGAACGCGCCGGCATGGTGGTGCAAGATCTCGTGCTTGAACCGCTGGCCTCGAGTTTCGCCACTCTCACGGACGATGAAAAAAATCTCGGCGTGGCGTTGTTGGATATCGGTGGCGGCACCACCGACATCGCAATGTTTTATGAAGGCTGTATTCGGCACACGGCCATTGTCGGACTCGGCGGCAAGAACATCACCAACGATTTAGCGCACGGCCTGCGCACGCCCATCGAGCGCGCGGAACTGCTTAAGATCGCCTACGGCGCTGCCATTCACACGGACATCGAACGCGACGATACCGTTGAAGTTTTCGGCGTCGGCGGCCGGCCGGCGCGCAAAGTCTCGCGCCAGGTTTTGGTGGACATCATTCAACCGCGCGTCGAAGAGATTTTGGAGCTGACGCTGGCGGAGCTTAGAAAATCCGACTACTTCAAGCTCATGACGGCGGGCGCAGTTCTGACTGGCGGCTGCGCTATGTTGCCCGGCATCGTCGAGCTGACGGAATCGATTTTCGATATGCCGGTCAAGCTCGGCATTCCCAACACCGTGAATTCCGTGACTACGGAAGTGAACAAACCCAACCATGCCACTGGCGTCGGATTGGTGCTTTATGGCTATCAGCACAAAAATGATGTCGAAGGCTTGACCAGTCCGAATGAAACGCATTTGTTCGACAAGATCGCGGAACGTATGAAACGCTGGTTTGGCGTGGTGAACCGCGCGGCCTAGTGAAGTAGTAGCGCCTTCAGGCGCTTGTTTTTAATCACTGAAGCCCCTGCAAGGGGCTACTACGAACGATGACTCTCAGCAAGGAGATTTCTCCATGAACCTCAGATTGAATTTTGATGAAGGCGGCTTGATGGCGGCGCGCATGAAGGTGGTCGGTGTGGGCGGCGCCGGATGCAACGCCGTGAACCGCATGATCGCCGCCGGCTTGACGGGTGTTGATTTCGTCGCCATCAACACTGATATGCAAGCGCTCGACACCTCCAAATCGACGCAACGTTTGCAAATCGGCAAGACGACCACGCGCGGCCTGGGCGCGGGCGCAGATCCGGAAATCGGGCGCAAAGCCATTGAAGAAGATCGCGACATGGTGGCGGAAATTCTCGACGGTTGCGACATGGTCTTCGTCACCTGCGGCATGGGCGGCGGCACCGGTACGGGCGCTGCGCCAATCGTGGCGGAAATTGCCAAAGATCGCGGCGCGCTCACGGTCGCGATCGTCACCAAACCGTTCGTGTTTGAAGGCAACAAGCGTCTGAAACGCGCGGAAGAAGGTTTGCACGAGTTGAAACAGCGCGTCGACACCATGATTGTCATTCCGAATCAACGCCTGCTTTCGGTTGTGCCCAAAGGCACGCCGCTGGTTGAAGCCTTTCGCCAGGCGGATGACGTGTTATTGCACGCCACGAAAGGCATTTCGGATTTGATCTCGATTCCTGGCCTGGTCAATCTCGATTTTGCCGATGTGCGCACCGTCATGAGCGAGATGGGCGATGCCTTGATGGGCGCGGGCTTGGCGCGCGGCGAAGAGCGCGCGATTCAAGCGGCGCAACAAGCCATTTCAAGCCCTCTGCTCGAGGACATTTCGATTGCAGGCGCGCTCGGCGTTTTGGTGAATATCACCGGCGGCAGCAATATGACATTGCATGAAGTGAACGATGCCGCCACCGTGGTTTCCGAAGCGGCGGGCAGCGACGCCAACGTGATCTTCGGCGCCGTCATCGATGAAAACATGGGCGACGAGGTGCGCGTTACTGTGATTGCCACGGGTTTTCGCCTCAACGGCCGCCATCCTTCTGCGAGCCGGCAGAATCGTGTTGCACGATTTTTTGACACAACCATCAAGGAACTCGACATCCCAACCTATCAGCGCCGCGAGAAGAACGGCCATAATGGGCACAATGGCCATAACGGGCACGCCGAACCGATCATTCGTCCTCTGGAGGATGAATATGTTCCGATGCCTGATGCGCCGGCAGATTATGACGTGCCTGCGTTCTTGCGTAAGCGGATGGGTTCGTCGTAGCGGCTTGCGGCGCAACCGCAATTTTGTCGCGGCGCGCAAGCAGTGAAAGTATCTCGGAGAGTATTGCGATAAACTGGCCTTGAATTACACGCGCACACGGTGAGTGAGTTGTACCACGGCTGACGGCCCTGCGATCCTGGCTATTCTGGCAAATCGCGGGGCTGTCGTTTTTAAAAGGACTTGCTTTTTTGGCGCAATAATGGCACTTTTAAAACCACTGTATGGCAGTTGTTTTTTTGAGAATCGAGCAACGCGGTTGAAGGGATGGACTTCATTATGAATCAGCAGGCTGACCCCGCGACAGGAGTAGGGCAAGACGTCTTGCGGCGCTCGGATGACGAGTTGCTCGGGGCAATGGCGCAACGCGAGCAGCAGGCCCTGGCCGAGTTGTATGATCGCTATGCGACCGTGCTTTATACGCTGGCGCTTAAGATTGTAGGCAACGCCTCGACGGCGCAGGACGTGGTGCAAGAGGCCTTTCTCACGGCTTGGCGTAAGGCCGCGCTTTACTCGCAGAAACGCGGCAATGTCCGCACCTGGCTGATTGTGCTGTGCCGCAATCTGGCGATTGATCATTATCGTGCCAAGATGCGCCTGGCCTCGCGCCGGGTGGAAATGGAATCTGTAGGCGAAATCCTGATCGAGCATGATCAGAGTCCGGCAGAGGCCGCGGTGGCAAGGGAAGACGGACGGTTATTGCAGCAAGCGCTCGAACAGCTTCCGCGCGAGCAGCGCGACGTCATTGAGTTGGCCTATTTTCGCGGGTTGAGCCAGTCTGAAATTGCCGAGGAAACCAACACGCCGTTGGGAACCGTTAAAACGCGCACGCGTCAAGCGATGATGAAGTTGCGCGGCTATCTCGTGCAAGCCGGTAGCATCGCGTACTAGAGATCAGATAAATGTTAAGCAAAGTGTAGATAAATATGACAACGGATTACAGTGACTTGTTGGGCGCCTACTTGATCGGAGCGCTCGACAATGATGAACAACAACCTGCGAAAAAGCACGTTGCGGAAAATTCGCCTCTTGTCCGGGCGGTGATTTCCAACTGGACGCGCATATTGATGGCGCTCCCCTGTTCATTGGAGCCGGCGGCGCCCCCGGCAGGTTTAAAAAAACGTTTGCTAGATGCGATTCGCGACGAAGCCTCGCAAGCATCTCTTCAACACGAACATGCGGAAGCGCCGGTTACCGGCAAGTCTGCCGCAGAAAATACGCGTGATGTGCAAATCTGGAAAAACTGGAAACGGCCCGCCGGTCCGGTTGATTTCTTTCTACAACGTGGAAGCGAAGGCGAGTGGGAAACAACGGCCGTTCCCGGTGTGGAGGTTAAGAAATTATTTGTTGACCAAAAGCGCAGTTATGCCACTATGCTGGTGCGCATGGCGGCCGGCACGGCCTATCCCGGACATCGCCATGCTGGTTTTGAGGAATGTTATGTTTTGCAAGGCGATCTGCACGTAGGCGATAATGTGCTGCATGCCGGCGATTATCAACGCGCCGAGGGCGGCTCCATTCATGGTGTTCAAAAGACGGTGCACGGCTGTCAATTGTTTATCGTTTCGTCTTTGGAAGATGAATTGCTGTAAACAAGAATATTTTAGAGAGACCTATTTCACCACCGTGCGAGCGGCGCCAAACTGATTATTCTTTTCATTCGTATTGTTGAAAAATATCAATCGACGCAAGCATGAGATGACAGACGAAAGAACGCAAACACTCGCCGATGGATTCGTGCTTGGCAGCTTGGAGCAGGCCGAGGCGGAGGAGTTTTCCCGGCGCCTGGCGGCGGGAGAGCCGTCTGTCACGCGCGCTTTGCAAGAGGCGCAACGCGTGCTGGCAGGCCTGCCTTACGCGCTTCCGTTGCAAACGCCGCCCGATTCGTTGAAGCAGAACGTCATGCGCAAGCTGCCTGCCAGCACAAGTGAGCCGGCCACGCCGGTATTTGCAGAAACGAGTGCCAACATTCACGCGCTGCCACAGCGACGGCGCGGTGAAGAGCGAGGACGTCGTGCCGGCGAGCGCCATCCGCCCGAGCGATCTGCACGGCGACGTCGACTGCAAGCAGTGCCACCAGCCCCACGACAAGTCCAGCGGCCAGGGCGCAGCGCGCCCCTGCAAGAGCTGCCACCAGATCCAGATCCTGTCCGGCAGCCCGAACCTGCCGGAAGACCACATCAAGTGCGAGAGCTGCCACAAGCAGCACAAGCCCGTGGCCCAGGCGGGCGCCCGCTGCGTCACCTGCCACGAGCAGGCCCGCGCCAAGAGCAATGGCGCCGCTTCCACCGCGCTCCGCCACGACGAGTGCGCCAGCTGCCATTTGCCGCACACCTGGGTCGCCGCTCCCAACGAGTGCGTCACCTGCCACAAGGAACAGGCCAGCGACATCGTCAACAAGAGCCCACCGAAGCACCAGCGCTGCAACAACTGCCACGAGGTCCATGGCGCCCCACCTTCGGGCGCGACCTGCGGCGGCTGCCACA
>SZPB01000449.1 GCA_030263535.1 Cytophagia bacterium CHB2 | reverse complement strand
AATAGACGCGAATCATCGCGAATTAAAAAGCATTAGCGACCATTCGCGTTGATTAGCGGTTTAAAGAAAATGAGTAAGTTATTTAAATGGCAATCCTTAGAAATTTAACCGGATTCCACGCATGCACACACCCAGGCCCGTCATGTCTTTGCGCAGACAGCTCTTGATTCTCGGTATACTCAGCTTTGCCTGCCTTCTGCGCGCGCAAGATTTTCCCCTGCGCTTCGATCATCTCTCGCTCGAACAGGGCATCTCCCATAATCTCGTTTATGCGATTCATCAAGATCAAACCGGTTTCATGTGGTTTGGGACAATGTACGGCCTGGTCAAATACGACGGCCGGCGCTACACCATCTATCGCCACGATCCCAACGACGCACATTCAATTTCCTACAACGACATCATCGCGATCTACGAAGATCAACAGGGTTATCTTTGGATCGGCACCTGGGGCGGCGGGCTGAATCGCTTCGACCCGCTCACGGAAAAGTTTACGCGCTTCATGCACGATCCGGCAAATCCCGCAAGCTTGAGCAACAATATGGTTTGGGCCATTGCTGAAGATGAACACGGCAGGCTTTGGCTCGGCACAGATCATGGTCTCGACCGGCTTCATATCGAAAAAGGCTTTAAAACCGGGAAGGCAACGGACTCCTCTCTCGCTCACGCGACATTCGTCCATTATCAGTTCTCCTCTTTTGCGAATGACAAGATACAGCAGACTTCTGTGCGTGCGCTTCTCAAAGATGGCAGTGGGCGATTGTGGGCCGGGGCCATCGGCGGCGGCCTGAATCTGCTTGATACCACGCGGGAAGATTTCCTGCGCTTCAAGCACGAACCGGCAAATGCCAAAAGCTTGAGCCGCAATGCCGTCAACTCCATTTATGAAGATCGCGCTGGCAATTTATGGATTGGCACGATCGGCGGCGGATTGAATCGACTCGTCTTTGCCGAAGAGACAACGGCGGAAACAAAAACCCTTCCTTCACCCGAACGCGCCGAATTTGTTCACTATGTGCATGAGCCGGACAATCCCCACAGTTTAAGCCAAAATGAAATCGGGCCGATTGTCGAAGATCGCAATGGCAATCTCTGGGTAGGAACCATGGGAGGCGGACTGAACCGGTTCGATCCCGCCACCGGCCGCTTCCTGCGTGTGCAGCGCGATCCGGCGCAAGCCTATTCCTTGAGCAGCAATGTTATTGTCGCGCTTTGCGAAGATCGTTCTGGCATTCTTTGGATCGGCTCGTATCAAGGCGGAGTGGATAAACTCGATCCTTACCGGCAACAATTTGAACATGTCCGCGAAGAAACCGTGCCCGCGAGCGGCTTGAGTTATGGCGACGTACGCGCGATTTGTCAGGATCGTTCGGGCGCAATTTGGGTGGGTACGTTCGGCGGCGGGTTGACACAACTGAGCCCTGAAGGGCGGCGCATGGCTCAATTCGGCGCCAATCACAAAACGCCAACAGCACTGCGCTCGAACTTCATCACCTCGATTATCGAAGATAAACGAGGCCATTTGTGGATTGGCACATTTCGCAGTGGCTTATGCGAGTTTGATCCAAAGCGCAAAGCATTTTTTTATTATTCCACTGACGCAGAAAATCCGCAGAGCTTAAGCAACGACAATGTCAATGTCGTTTATGAAGATCGCGCCGGCACGCTGTGGGTGGGCACAGATGGCGGCGGCTTGAATCGCTTTGATCGCGCGCGCAAACAATTCACGCGCTATCAGCACGAGGCGGCTGATTCTGCGAGTCTCAGCAGCGATTTTATTCATGCCATTGCGGAGGATCACGACGGCAACCTCTGGCTCGGCACCTACGTCGGGTTGAACAAACTCGATCGCCAAACTCAAACCTTCGAGAGATACCGCCACCGCCTTGCTGATCCTGCGAGTTTGAGCAACGATTATGTTTATGCGATTCACTTGGACAGCGCCGGAAATATATGGGCCGGCACGAGCGACGGCCTGAGCAAACTCAACCATGCCAACAAAACTTTTGAGAATTACACCGAAGCGGACGGCCTGCCGAACGGCGTCATCTGTGGCATTTTGGAAGACCAGGCCGGCGGGCTGTGGTTGAGCACCAAAAAAGGCCTGACGCGCTTCGATACGCGAACGGAAACGTTTCGCAACTACGACATTTCCGATGGGCTGCAAAGCAACATGTTCAATGCCGGCGCTTATTTCAAAAACGATAAGGGCGAGATGTTTTGGGGCGGCATTAACGGCATCAATCGTTTCCATCCGGCAGCGACGGTACGCAACACGTTCGTGCCGCCGGTGGCGCTCACCTCGCTGAAAATTTTTGATAAGGCGATTGCCTTCCAACAAATTCAACGCAATGCGGAGGCGCTTCGTTTGCCCCATGACAGTAATTTTCTCACCTTCGAATTTGCCGCGCTGAATTATTCACGTCCGGAAAAGAATGAATATGCTTACCACCTGGAGGGGTTGGATCGCGATTGGATTTATAGCGGCACGCAAAACACGGCAAGTTACACCGGACTGCAACCCGGCGCCTACGTTTTCCGTGTGAAAGGCTCAAACGGCGAAGGTGTTTGGAATGAAAACGGCGCCTCCCTCAAAATCATCATCACGCCGCCGTTTTGGCGAACCTGGTGGTTTTATAGCGCAGCAGGCCTTGCATTCGTTTTGTTGATTACAGGCTGGCATCGCGCGCGCCTGCGGCAAGAGCGGGAACGCGCCGCGGAAATCGCGCGCATTAAGAATGAAGAACAGTTGGCGCGTTTTCAGGCTGTGGCGCAGGCCAAACTGGAGGAACGCGAGCGCGTGCGCAAGCAAATCGCGGCTGATTTTCACGACGAGTCCGGCCACAAGCTCACGAAAATTTCGTTGTTCTGCGGCGTGCTGCAATCCCGTTTGCACCAAAACAACCGGGACATTGACGACTATCTCAGTCGCATCATGAACGTTGCAGCGAGCTTGCACAAGGACATGAGCGACTTCATCTGGTCGCTTGATCCCGAAGAAAGCACGCTGCACGACACCGCGCTCAAACTCAAAGATTTTGGCGACAAACTCTTCGACCGCACCGGCATTCGCTTTTGCCTCACCGGGCTTGGCGCCGAGCTTGAGCACACCCATTTATCCATGGAAACGCGCCAAAATTTGACCTGCATTTTCAAAGAGGGCATGAACAACATTTTGAAACACACGCGCGAGAACTGCCGCAACGTGACCTGCGCGTTTGCACGTGAGAATGGCGGCTACAGCGTCACTCTGCTCGACGACGGCAACGGCTTCGAGATTGGCATGAGTCCGCGCGGCAAAGGTTTGCGCAACATGCAGGCGCGCGCCGCTGCAATTCAGGGCGAGTTGCAGATCATCTCGCGCCCCGGCAAGGGCACGGCAATTCGCTTCACTGGAAAAATTAATCAGCAGCAGAGGTTCGAGCCTCACAAAAACGGCAATCCTGTCCGCCCCCAAAACGGTAAAACAGTGGCAAGCGTATGATTCGTGTAGCCATCGCTGAAGACGAAAACGATATTCGCGAGAGCCTGGCGATTATCATCGGCAATGCTCCCGGTTTCATTTGCACCGGCGCCTATGCGGATTGCGAAACCGCCTTGAGCCGTCTTGAGCACGATTTGCCCGAGGTGATTTTGATGGATATCAAATTTCATCCGGGACGCATGTCCGGCATCGAGGGCGTGCGCCGCCTCAAACAACGCTGGCCGGAGATCGACGCGTTGATGCTGACGATTTACGAAGACAATGAACTGATCTTCGAGTCTTTGCGGGCGGGTGCTAGCGGCTATTTGCTCAAACATACGCCGCCAGCGGTCTTGCTCGACAGCATTAAAGAAGCCGTGGCCGGGGGCGCGCCGATGAGCACGAAAATCGCGCGGTTGGTGGTCAACTCATTTCAAAACCAGAGCACAGGCCCTGAGCTTACGGCGCGGCAAAAGGAAATTCTTATGAAGCTGCGCGAAGGCAAAAGCTATCGCACGATTGGCGAAGAGTTGTTTATCAGCGAAAACACGGTGAAATGTCACATCAAAAAAATTTACGAATTGCTGCACGTCCACACCCAAGCGGAAGCCATCGCCAAAGCGTTTGAACAACGCCTTTTTGTGAATTCTGACAGCCCAAACCGCTGAGCGGCAATGTTCTGTCACAGCGTGGCCTCCGCAAAAGAACTCTGCTCCCCCCTGATTTCCCACATTTTTAAAACTACCTGATCGGGTGATTGAGACATCGCTAAAATCTTGCTATTGTCAGCAACATTATGAGCGTCTCTCTTTTCACCCATTTCAGGAGATCAAGTATGCGCGATCAAGACTGCTTCTCCCGCGCCCAACACGCTAGTCATCCCGCCCGGCTCGCCGTTTTGTTTTTTATTATTGGCCAAGGGGCTCCTCACGAATTTCTCGGTCACTTGAGCGTGTTCGTCCTCGCTTGCGTGGTCGGATGGCAGGTGGTGTGGAATGTGACACCGGCACTTCACACTCCTTTGATGAGTGTTACCAATGCCATTAGCGGCATTATCATTATTGGGGCCAT
>SZPB01000448.1 GCA_030263535.1 Cytophagia bacterium CHB2 | reverse complement strand
TGTCGCGTCTATGCACGTTGCTGGCCATCGCCGGTTTTTGGCTGATTCTCATTCCCTGGATTAAACAGCCTTTGCTTTTTCTTGCCGAGCCTTTGGGCCTGCGTTTCGCCGTGCTGGTCGCGGCATTCGTGCTGTTTGCCCCGCCGCTGACGCTGCTCGGCATGGTCAGCCCTTATGCGATTCGCTTGCGCGTGTTCAGCCTCGACGAAGTTGGCCGCACCGCCGGAAACCTTTATGCACTGTCAACGATTGCCAGTGTGCTCTCCGCCGTTTTTACCGGTTTTTTTCTCATTCCGAATGTCGGTGTGAACCGTTTGATGCTCACCATTGGCCTGGTTTTGCTGGTCACCGCCGCCCTCGGTTTGGCGCTTGAAAAAAAATCCAAACCGGCGCTGGCCGGCGCGATTTTGCTGCTGCTGTTGGGCGGCATGATCGGCATGGCCCAGCCTCGCCAGCAAACGGACGCGGCTGCCGGGCTGTTGGCCATAGAACAAAGTGCGTATGCCGAAATTCGCGTGCTGGAAACCAACAAGCGCCGACATCTGCTCATCGATGGCGGCACGCATACCATCGTCGACCCGGCGACGTGGAAATCGCATTTTCCCTATGTCGCGGTGATGGATTTGACCAAATCTTTTTTTGATAATCCCGGCGAGCTTTTATTGGTCGGGCTGGGCGGAGGTTCTGTCGTCAAAAGCTTTGCTCAAGACGGCTGGCGGGTGGATGCGATCGAAATCGATCCGGTGGTAACGGCCATGGCGCAAAAGCATTTTGGCTTGCAAGCCGCAGAGGGAAATATTTTTCACGGCGATGGCCGCGAGTTTCTGCTGCGCCGGGAAAAAACCTACGATGTCGTCGCGATGGATGCCTTTGGCAGCAGCTCGATACCCTTTCATCTCGTCACCGCCGAGGCGTTTGCCCTGATTGCATCTCGTCTGAAACCCCCAGGCGTGCTTGCCATCAACGTCGAAACGCTGGGCTGGCATCACCTTTTGATTCGTTCGCTGGCGGCGACTCTCAAGCAGAGCTTTACGCATGTACTGGCGTTGCCGACGTATGAACCGGCAGAGGAAATCGGCAACATGATCCTGCTGGCTTCCAACCGGGAAATGGAATTGCTCCGCCCCATCGTTCTCAGCGACATCACGGATTTGAATTACATGAACACGCCCGGCGTCCATCAAGAACTGGCCTGGGCGGAACGGTTCGAGCCGGACACAAATGGCGTTCCGGTTTTGACGGATGATCTCAATCCCGTTGATTTATGGGCGGAAGCGATCAATTTAAAAGCCCGGCGGAATTTGCACGCTTATTTTAAAGAAAGCGGAAGGAGCTGGTAGGGAGGAATTTCGCGCCGCTCGTTGAACCAAACGATTTTCGAAGATTCGTAAAGCTCTGCGAGCAGCTTTGAGGACTTCGCCCGCAAAAGTCGAACTGCCACAGAAAAAAGCCTTTTCAATGGGATTTCAGTGGGTGAAACACTTTCAGAATTTTATTCTATATTTCAAAAGCTAATCGCCTATTGCCCGTGATTGCTACTTCACCGGCAGCGCTTCAAACTCGCCGGTGGCTTCGATTTCAACAGCATAGCCTTCGATATTTTTCGGAATTTTCTGCTCAAGTTCGGGCGATAGCGCGGCCACATAAACTTTGATGCACGGCTTGTCTTCGCACAACCCCTCCGCCGTTCCCACTACTCCCGGCATTGTCATTAATTCATCCGTGTGTTCCTGCAAAACGATTGCGATCGGCCGTTGCGGCATGGTTTGTTCTCCCTGTTGCTGGTTGCCGGACTTACCCGAACAACTGACGGCTAAACCAATCATCAGGCACGCGCTCGAAAAAGTCCGTAATGTTGAAAGCCATCGGGGCATTCTCATCTCCAACATAAAAATATCTTGAGCAACCCCGTTCTTCTAAGCGACTCATTGACCCGTCGCTATCATTCTACTGATTGGCAGCGAATGAATGCTCCAAGTGACCGGTCAATATCTGTTATTATATTGACACGATCAAGCGTGAAAACGCAGCGCCCGGGCGGCAATTTCAAAAATAAAAAAGGGGAAGAGTCAACTTAGAGATGCTCTTCCCCTCATCTCATCAGCTTGTGAATTGCCCGGCGTTTAGTCGCCGACAATGCTGACGTTAAACTCACTCAACACTGCGCTAATTGGATTGGCAATCGTTGTGGTGCTGCTGCCTGCAAACAGCAAGCCGACCGGATTGTCATTGAGATTGACGATGAGTGAGCCGGAATCGCCGCCGGCGCTGAAACTTCTCTTGGTGATGACGATCTGGTTGACAAAGCGGGCCGTGCCCGTGCTATAACCGACGTTCACTGTGGCATTAATTCCAGTGATGCCCTCACGTGAGCTGGAGGTTGAGGTGCTGGTGCAACCGGTAGTTCTGCCGCACTTTTTTACATCCATGCCCACAGCCGCCGATACAATGGTAGACGAAGGCATGCCGTAATTGCCTTCATCGGCAGTGGCACCGGTTACGTCAGCCGGATTGACGCTGACAATAGCCGCATCGATCACATTGCTGGCTGAAGTCGAAAAAACGATAGGTTCGTATTCCGAGAGCGTGCCAATGGCATCACCCGGATTCTGCCCGCCGTCATAGGGACCCGGCTGAAGAATGTTGTCATTAAGGCTGGCATTGTTTTCATCGGCGGCGACGTGATTGTTGGTCAAAATGTACGTGTTGCCGCCCTTGGTAACCAGGCAGCCCAGCGTGCCGGCCGTGATATTGAAATGCCCAAGGGAAACGCCGTTCGGCGCAGGACGGTATTTCAAAGTTGGGTTGAAGCCGCCACCACCGCCGCCGCCCTTCAACGATTTAATCTCACCCGTCACCAAAGTAACCACTGGCACACCCTCGATCTCTGTGGGCAGAGGGGCTCGTTTCTCCAGGGCGTCCGGTATGATTTCCGATTTCAGCATGACCAGTACTGCGGGTTTGCCGCCTTCCGTCATGCCGACTGCCGTGCCGACGACGTTGGGATTGGCCATCAGTTTTTCGGTATGGCGCTCTTGCACGGCCATCACCGCCTGCACTTGCGGATTTTCTTTGCTGAGCACCGCGCCTTGTTGATTTGCTCCCGGTTCGCTCGGCGCGTCAAACTTCTCGCTGCAACTGATTGCCAGCATCATCGCAAACGCAAGCAATATCAGTTTGAGCATGCGCATGCGGTTGACAGTGGTGAAGGATTTGTACATGCCTTGCCTCCTGACACTAGTTAAGTGGAGTGGGTTAGTAGATGGTATCTATCTCAATTTGAGTTGAGACAGCGAAAATAAGTTGAATCGAAAAACCGCAGGCAGGAACAACTTGTCATGATGACGATTACGTTCAACTCCACGATCATCGTCTTGTCAAAATGTGTCAGCGGGAATCTACAAGTTTTTGAGCTTAGTTTCCTCACGCTGCGCGAGAGAGGAATAGCTGTGCAAAGCAGATAGGAAAGTTATTACGAGTCCATCCGAAAATGCGGTAATTTTTGAGGAGATTTTTGCAACGGCTTGGCCACTGTCATTAGAGTGTCGGAACTCTCACGCCCCGGATTCTCTCAATCCCGGCTAAATCGAGGCTGGATCATTATACAAATTGGCTTTTGATTGGGCGCGCCGCGCATGAAATATAAAAGTGGCCGGAAGGTAGAGAGCACAATCATACAAGTCAAGCAATTTTTTAGACCTCATGCAAATTGGGGCGCAGCGCCTGCAGAATCACCTGGGTTGGGAAGGCCCTTGGCCCGACGAAAAAGGCCTCCTGTTCACTGCGTAAAATCGAAGTTTTTCCATCCTCGTGTTGGCGCACGTCATAAAATCCGGCCTGGTGCAAAGCCGTGACATAATCGTGCGGCGAATAGCGAAACGGGCCGGAGCGCATCTCAAAATCAACCTCATAAAAATTAAGCTCCAAATTCACCGGCCCCTTGCTTGAAGTGGTGTTCGGCGCCGCCATTTCAGGATAATGGAGCGCCAACAAAACCCGGCCGCCGGGCCGCAGCACGCGATGCACTTCACGCAGCATAAAATGCAGCCGTTCCGGATGCTCGCCGGCAAGGACGCATAACGCAGCGTCAAAATAATTCCCGAGCAGCGGAAACGGCTGCTCGATATCACATTGCAACAACATGCCTTCGGGAAAACGCCGGTTGGCCGCGCGCAACAACTCGGGTGACGGATCAAGACCAATGCTTGCGGCGCCCGCGCGCGCGATAATCGGCAATCGCCGCCCGGCGCCGCATCCCACTTCCAACACGCGCTCACCGCGTTTGGGCGAGAGCGCCACCACGGTGAATTTATCCTGCTTCGTTGAAATGGATAGCGGTTGGTTTGCGCGCCAAACACGTTGCCGTGCAGGCTTCGTGGCCGCAGCCGGTGCGGTTGCCTGAACAAGTTCGTTTTTCGCTAAAACAGAAGCTGCAGCCTTTACCGCCATAATCATCTCCGTTGATAATTTTCGAGATTTTCGAGAAAAGTTTGAAACGCCTCTAGCCGCGCGATTTCACACCCCATGTTGTCGATGCGCGTGCCGCGCGGGTATTGC
>SZPB01000447.1 GCA_030263535.1 Cytophagia bacterium CHB2 | reverse complement strand
GGCTCTTTGAGCGTGTCGTCGAAATTGGTGTTCCAGGCCACTGTGTCTTTTTCGAGATCGCGCAGCACTTCTTCGGCAATGTGCGTGAGGCGGACTTCGGTGTAACGCATGGCCGCCGGCGAGTCGCCGTCCACCGAGCCGAAGTTGCCTTGGCCGTCCACCAGCGGATAGCGCAGCGAGAAATCCTGCGCCATGCGCACGATGGTGTCATAAACCGCCAAATCGCCGTGCGGGTGATATTTACCCAGCACTTCGCCAACCACGCGCGCGGACTTTTTGTAAGCCGCATTCGGGCGCAGGCTCAACTCGTGCATGCCGTAAAGCACACGGCGATGCACGGGCTTCAAACCGTCCCGCACATCGGGCAGCGCACGCGCCACGATGACGGACATGGAATAATCGAGATAAGAATCCTTGATCTCTTCCTCGAGATAAACTGGGATGATTTTGTCGCGTTTGAGGTCCATAGTTCCTTGATGATGATTAGATTTTTATACATCCGATTACCTGTTCACTGAACTGCAACCATATACTCCGTAAAAGCAGAGCGGCGCGCTTTCGCACGCTTGGCCGTCTCAATCAGCTCCCGTACCGTGAGTATAAGCTCGTCCGTCGTTTCAGGGATATAAGAAGCCTCGCCATCAACCGGACATACCCAGGCATAAACATTGGGAACGCGGACCGAGATGCCTTCATCATTGTACTCGAAGGCCGTCGGCCGCCATTCTTTGGGAAGGTGATGTTGGCCGCAAACTGGGGTCGGTTTGGTTGACAAGGTAATTTCCTGCTCTCACACGTTCTTGAATTGTTGCGATATCCATGCGCAACTCGCTGAATGATGCTCAACTGAAAAATCGTTCCATTACTCGGCACACGACGATGCACCGGTTTCGCATCGTTGAACAGCGCGCGCCACGACGACGGACATGGAATAATCGAGATAAACCGGGATGATTTTGTCGCGTTTGATGTCCATAGATGTTTCGGTAGGTGATGGTTATGAGTTTTCCAAATTGGTAGCGTTGAACAAAATCAAATATTCTTGCCCTACGCTGCTTTCTTAAATTCTTCTATTAGGTCCTTCAATACAATCACATGTAAAGTATTCTCTGCACCGAAACCATAACTGTTAGGAAAGATTAGTTTGTGCGTAGACCCGTGGAAAGCTGTTTCAGTAAGTTCAACTTTTTTCGCGTTGAGCAAACTCAAGAACTCTTTGAAGTCGAGCGGTAGCCGCAGTTCCATAATTTATCCGGCGTAAAAGCTCAAGGTGTTGCAGGCGCTCGGCCGGCGTGCGTGAGCGCCAGTAGGACTTTTCATCAGACTCTTCGGTCAATGAGGCAACGGCGAGGGCAGTGCGATCGACTTTGAGAGAGGACAAGGGATTGGTATTCATTTCGTCAATCTATTCCTTCTTTTGAATCATCCCCACTGGATTGCCTTCGGGATCGGTGATCATCGCAAAGGTCAAATCCGGCGTGGTTATGATTGGAATGCGCACCGTCGCGCCCAGTTCCTGCGCTTGCGCCAGCGCAGCAGGAAGATCATCGACTTCGACATAGAAAACCAGCTCGGCCTTGCCTTCCGGCTCGTGGCGAATGCCGCCGGTCACACTCGCGCTCTTGGCTATGGTATCGATTTGGCCGTAGGGAAATCCGGGGCCGACGATGCGCCGCACGATCGACCAACCAAACAACCGGGAATAGAAATCTTCCAGCTTTTCGCCGTCTTGCCCGGCAATTTCAATGTGAACGATGGGGTTGATCATCATTGGGGCCGGCCATCAGTATCACACAGCTACTTTAAAGCGCCATGCTATTTTTTTCATGTATTGCCGTTTCATTTGCCTCGTTGACGCCATCCAACAACGGCTCCGGCCAGGAACGAGCCATCGTGATCATGGCTTCGCCCACTTTATCCCAATCATGAAGCGTCGTGGGGTCGAAATCAGCGCCGTTAGGCCATACCAGCGTGCCGGTTTCGCGATCAAGGCGAACTTGATTAAAAAATTCCAGGCTGCGGAGCGGACCATATAATTCACCGCGCAACATGGGTCTAAAATCGATGCTTCTTACGCTATGGTCATTAAAACAGATTTGAAGCGGATACGGTGCTATCACTTTAAAAGCCGTCACAGAATAAATTTCATGAAACATAAAAACCTGGATAGTTCAGGCATTGGCCTCGGCGAATTAACAAGTCCCCTCACACATCCAAATTCCTCACATACTTCGCATTCTCCTCGATGAACTTCCGGCGCGGCTCGACTTTGTCGCCCATCAGCGTCGAAAACAGCACGTCGGCCTGATAGGCCTCTTCGATGGTGACCAGCTTCATGGCGCGCTGCTCGGGATCCATGGTGGTTTTCCACAATTGTTCGGGATTCATTTCACCGAGGCCCTTGTAGCGCTGCACGTTGACGTTATCCTTGTTGTCGAAGCGTTTCAGCGCCGCATCTTTCTCGTCGTCGTCATAGCAATAGAATTCTTCCTTGCCTTTCCAGATGCGGTAAAGCGGCGGCTGCGCGATGTAGATTCGGCTCTGCTCGATGAGTTGTTTCATATAGCGGAAGAAAAACGTGAGCAGCAGCGTGCGAATGTGCGAGCCGTCAACGTCGGCGTCAGTCATGATGATGACGCGGCCGTAGCGCAGCCGTTCTGGGTCAAAATCGTCGCTGCCGATGCCGGTGCCCAGCGCTGTGACCAGCGTGCGAATTTCTTCATTTGAAAGAATCTTGTCGAGGCGCGCTTTTTCGACGTTTAGAATTTTGCCTTTGATCGGCAGAATCGCCTGAAAACGCCGGTCGCGGCCTTGCTTCGCCGAGCCGCCGGCGGAATCGCCTTCGACAATGTAAATTTCACAATGCTCGGGGTCGGTAATCGAGCAATCCGCGAGTTTGCCGGGCAGGCCGCCGCCGTCGAGCGCGGATTTGCGCCGGGTCAGCTCGCGCGCCTTGCGTGCCGCCTCGCGCGATTGCGCCGCCAGCTTGCCTTTCTCGACAATCTTGCGCGCCACCGAGGGATTTTCTTCGAAGAACGCCGCCAAGCCCTCATTGCAAAACGATTCGACGATGCCGCGAATATCGCTATTACCCAGCTTGGTCTTGGTTTGCCCTTCGAATTGCGGCTCTGTGACTTTGATACTGACCACGGCGGTCAAACCTTCACGCACATCATCGCCGGTGATTTGAAAGTTATCTTTATCTTTGAGCAGATTGTTTTTGGTCGCATAGGTGTTGATCGTTTTGGTCAACGCCGCCTTGAAGCCGACCATGTGCGTGCCGCCTTCGATGGTGTGAATGTTGTTGACGTAGGTGAAAATGTTCTCGTTATAGCCGTCGTTGTATTGCAGCGCGACTTCGATGGGAACGCCTTCGCGCTCGCCTTCGAGATAGATCGGCTTGTTCATGATCGGCTCGCGCGCTTCATCAATATATTTTACGAATTCGGAGATACCGCCCTTGAACTGAAACTTATGCGATCTCCCGGTGTTTTCGTCGCTGATCGACAGGCGAAGGTTCTTGTTCAAGAACGCCAGCTCGCGCACACGTTCCGCGAGAATATCGAACGTAAATTTGCGCTTGCCGAAAATCTCGGGATCCGGCGAAAAAATCACCTTCGTGCCCGTGGTTTTGCGCTTGCCAACGATTTTGACGTCGGCCACCGGATTGCCGCGCTCGTATTTTTGGTAATACAAATTGCCGTCGCGCGCAACATACGCTTCGAGCCACTCTGACAGCGCATTAACAACGGAAACACCCACGCCGTGCAAACCGCCGGAAACTTTATAAGATTTTTTATCGAACTTGCCGCCGGCGTGCAACACAGTCATGACGACTTCCAGCGCGGACTTTTTCATGTCTTTGTGCGTATCCACCGGGATGCCGCGGCCGTTATCTTCCACCGTAACGCTGCCGTCCTTGTTCATGGTAACATCGATGGTGTCGCAATAGCCGGCCAGTGCTTCATCCACGGAATTGTCGATCACCTCATAAACAAGATGGTGCAGGCCTTTCACGGAAGTATCGCCGATGTACATCGCGGGCCGCATTCTCACCGCCTCCAGGCCCTTGAGCACGGTAATGGCATCAGAGGTATACTTTTCACCGCTGGCTTTTGCCAGCGCTTCCAGATCTTGCGGGGCGCCGTTGCCTTTTTCCTGTTTCTCGTCCTGGTATTCCAGCACTTCAGCTTTTTTCATGTTTTTTTCCTGAATTGGTTTCGTCTTGTTGTCCTTTGACTTCAACGCGAGCTTGGCTTCGGCCGCCTTGGTCGCTTTGTCATTCGCAGGCGCCGTAGAAGCGGCGAGCGGCGCGGCCGATTTTGCCCGGGGAGGATTCGCTTGAGCCTTCGCTTTGCCGTTACTCGCTTTTGTGATTTTTGCCGACTTTTGCTTGGTTTTGGTGGGCATCTATAACCTCGTCATACTAATTGGATATCATGAATGAGATTTTGTCCTAATTTTTTGTTAATCTTTACGATAATATCCGGTTTCATGTAATACAGCTCGTTGCGCCAAATGCTGTTCGCCACTTCAACGTACAGGCGGCCGTCTTGCACATCTTTTGCGGTGGCCACTTTCGCG
>SZPB01000446.1 GCA_030263535.1 Cytophagia bacterium CHB2 | reverse complement strand
GCACTGCCTGCTTGTTGAAAAACACGCCGGGCGCAGCTTCGGGGCCGTAATGCTCGCGGAATTGTTTGATGAACGTTAGCGCTTCGCTCGTGGTAATTGCGTGGTTTTCCTCGCCGGTGAATGTTTTGAAATTGTGCATGGCGAAACTCCTTCCCAGATAGAAATGAGAATAAATAGAAATATGAGTTGTGCCGGCAGGCTATACAAAAAACTGCATAAATGCAAATGGTTTTGTTTGGAAAACAAAAAAACAAGCCCATGGTATTCTTGCTTTGCATTTCTGCTGGGAGCTTTTGGGTGCACTGAAAACCGCTCTTGGGACAGGTATTTTTTAAGCGTCGAAGTGGCTAAAGTGCAGCTTGTGGCGTTTTTCGTATTTGAATGATGCCGATTGTGAACAAAATGTTGTGGATAATATTGACCACCGCGTGAACTTTGAATAATGCATCTAGTGTTTCCCATTGCTTCGTGAACATGAAAGCAAAAAGAACGAGGGATGCGCTGTAGTAGAGCACCATCGCAAGCAATATCCAGAAACGATAATCATTTGTAAGGTTTACTGTCATTTGACGCCATAAATCTTGTAAGGTTAGGAAAGCAAAAATACTGAGCAAAAGAAGGGCAAGAGGCCTGGTTATGAAGTTGGCTGTGTCTGCTGAAAAATTCTCAAGACCGATCACTTTGGTGAAGACAAAGAAAGAAATATAAAGTGGAATGCTAAAACGTATTAATTGAGCAAATGTAGCGTTGAGTTGCCAAACCGCAAGAATACTCGCGATTAAAATGTATTCCAAGAATGTGAAGATGTGAAAAATCCATCCACTATGTTTGCCAAATAAACCAAGAAAATGCAAAATAGTTTCAGTTACAACAGCTAGGGCAAAAAACATCCACAACAGGAGAAGAGCTTTTGACCGATTATGATAAGATTTGAAGAATACCGTCACAGCAACAAACGGCAAAAATGTTGAAATGCTCGAGCATAATACAATGATTGGGTTGTTCATCTCTTCCTAACATAGAGAAATGCGAACCGCAGCAATGTGATTTTTGCCGGCAGGTTATACAAAAAACTACACAGATGCAATTGATTTTGTATAGAAAAGAAAATCCCAAGCCCATCTGTATTTTCGCTTTGCAGATGGGGCTTGGGTTGACAATGATCTGTTGTTATCAAGCAGTAGGATCTATCATCGATTTGTGCGTTTGGCTAATCCCGCGGTTCAAAAGATTGGGCCAACCGCAATACGGCGGACACATTGTAGACAGTTCAACCATCGGACCGTAAAACATCTCCGCACCGAATTTGTCCACACACAGCATCACCATCACGCGCACGCCGTCCTTGTTCGCGCCGAAAAAGCAGCGCAAACCGACGCATTCGGGATGATCGAGCAGCCGTTGCACCGCTTGCTTGCCAAAGAAACCGCCTTTGGGCTGGCCGGGCGGCAGATTCTCTTGATAGCGCGCGGTAAGCTCCGAGGCTTCTTGCAGTGAAATACCGTGGCTCACAGCGGCGCGATGGTAGCGGCCGCGGTCGTCCAGCGGCGGATTCATCATCGAGAGCTTGAGCGGCTCGCCTTCGAGCAGATCATTTCTACTCGTATTGGTTCCCACCAGCACAAGCTGTGTTTGATCGAAGCTGTCCACGCCATAATAATAGCGCATGCCGACGGCGTGCGGCTGATCGAGAATCGCCTGCACCGCTTGTTTGTCAAAGAACACGCCGGGCGCCGCTTCGGGACCGTAGTGCTCGCGGAATTGCTTGATAAACGTGAGGGCCTCCGCCGTGGTGATGGCGTGATTTTCCTCGCCGGTGAACTTCCTGGCATCTTTCATCGTGGTCTTCCTTTCTTGTGGAATTTTGATGATTAAATTCCACGGCCGTGGAGAACTTGATTTGAGATGCGCGCGCAAACATGCTTAATACCAAAGTCGTACCACGATGAAATGGCCTAGAGACGCAAAGCGGTGTTTAGAAAAATCAAAGGATTAAACGGAGGCGAGGGAATATCGTGCCGTTGTCACAACACAATGAATGTGGGGTAGAGTCCATTCGTATGGAGAGAAGGCCGCACGGTGCTGCAAACGGCGGGAAGAGAAACAGCGAATTTTCTTTAGCCACGGATCAACACGGATTTTCACTGATTTTTGTTTGAGGATAGTTTTGTGGAAAAAATGAAATCCGTGTTTGATCAGTGTAAATCCGTGGCTAAAAGGCTTGCGTCCCTTTGTCACAACAAAAGGAATGCAGGGTGGAGTCCATTCGTAGGGAGGCAGGCCGCACAGCGCTGCAAAAGCAGGCAAGAGAAACAGCGAATTTTCTTTAGCCACGGATGAACACGGATTTTCACTGATTTCTGTTTGAGGATAGTTTTGTGGAAAAAATGAAATCCGTGTTTGATCAGTGTAAATCCGTGGCTAAAAGGCTTGAGCTCCTTAGCTACAGATGCGAAAACCACAATTTTTTAAAAGACTTTTTTGTAGAAGTTCATTCCACAAACCATTCGCGCTTGATGCCGAACGATTTCATTTTTTCGATCAGGGTTTTGGGATCGACCTCGGCGCGAGCGATGGCATTTTTTTCCACGCCTTTGGCCTCGCGCAGCAACGCGATAATGAAATTGTATTCGAAGGCTTTGATCAGCGCATCTTTTGCCTGCCGGAATGGAATATTCAGCGCCTGCGCCACTGCAACATGCAACTGATCGTGCCAGTCATATTTGGCATTTTTGTCCTCGGAAGAATGTCGGCCCGCGATGAAATTGCGGCTGCGATACGCTTCGGGCAGGAATTGCGCATAGAAACTATCCTCGGCCGCAGTGAAGCCGTCAGGACGGGAGGAATGCGCCACTGCCAGGCGGCTGAGATGATGCGGCTGCATCACCTGATCATCATCGAGAGAAATCAAAAGCCCGAACGCCGCATTGTCGACGATCTTGTCCAGCTCACGAATGTTTCCGGGAAAATGGTAGCGCAACAGCCAATCGCGCGCTTCCGGCGCAAATCGAATCTGCGTGCGATGGCGTTCATTGAAGGTTTGAAGAAATTTTTCCGCGATCAACAACACATCGCGGCCGCGCTCGCGCAGCGGCGGCAGGGTGAGCGTGCGGCCGCGCTCGAGGCGATCCAGCAAATCCGGCATGAACTTTTCCTCGGTGACGAGCTTCTTCAAATCCTTGTTGGTGGCGAAAATGAGACGCACGTCGGCGCGATACACCGTATTGGAGCCCATGCGGCGGTATTGTTTCTCCTCCAAAAAACGCAGCAGTTTTTTTTGCACGTCGAGCGTCAGGTTGCCGATTTCATCCAAAAACAGCGTGCCGCCCTCGGCGGCGTTGATCAAACCCTCGCGTTTTTGATCCGCGCCCGAGAATGCGCCCTTTTCATGGCCGAACAACTCGGAAGCAAGCAGGGATTCGGCGACGGTGCAGCAATCGAACGCGATCATCTCTTTCTTGCTGCGGCGGCTGGCGCGGTGCAATGCCGCTGCAACCAGCTCCTTGCCGGTGCCGGGTTCTCCGAGAATCAGAACATTGTACTCGTCGTAGTCTTTCATCACTTCGATGAATTGATAGACCTGCTGCATCGCGGGGCTGGTGCCGACCATGTCGCGATAGCCCTTGATGCGCGCCAGTTCATCACTGACATGTTGCATGTGGCGCTGCCGGCGCTCGCGTTCGCGGCGCTGCGCCAGCGTGTTGTCCAGCGATTGGCGCAGCGGGCCGGCCAGTAATTCGGTCAACTCGTGCAACAACTGCCGGGTTTCCTGATTGAATTTGGCTTCTTCCTGGCGATGATCGAGATAAACCACGCCGAACACCTTCTCGCCCTCGCACAGCGGCGCGCACGCAAATGACAGCAGCTTTTGATTCAAAATCGTCTGCTTTGAGTGTTCGGGATCGTCGAAGCGCGGATCCGTCATGGCATTTTCACTCACGATCACCTCCTGCGTCAGCCGCGCAAGCGCCACTACGTTTTTGCTGATCCGGCTCAATTCTTCATCGTCGAGATCCTGGCCGTGCTGCCGCGCTCTCTTGAAGGCAATGCTGCCGGTTTCGTCATACAACTCCAGGCAGCCGCGTTCCGCGCCAGTGTAGTCGCTGACGAGATCGAGCACCACCGGCAGGGCATTCTCGACTTCCGTCATCGCCAGGAGGGATTTAATGGTTGGTAGAAGCGTCGTAATCTGAAAAGCCATGGCATACTCCCAAACTGTTGTCGCAAGAAATCCCTACAAACTCAAAATTAGTATCTGAATTTTGCGCCAAGTCTGACCGAATCCGCGATAAGCGCGGGTTTGATCAAGACGCCAATCTACCAATTGGGTGAGGCACAAAAAATTTTACACGAGAACTTGCCGGCAACTCCGAAGAAACGAAATGGTTATAGTCATGCGCGCACGCCGTTTTTACAAACTCCGATAGGAGAGGCATGTTCTTTTCATCGAAAGATCAAGGTTTAGAATCGAGCCCAAGCAATATTTCACTCCTCGGAGTTTTGAAGGGTGGTGGGGCGGATTTTACTATAAACATTCCACCGCTTCGCGGTTTGTTTAAGACGATTATCGATTCTTTCTTGTCATATCTCA
>SZPB01000445.1 GCA_030263535.1 Cytophagia bacterium CHB2 | reverse complement strand
GATCGCCCTGAAGTGGTTCGCAAGATCACGCGCGTTACCGGCCCGTTCACGTTTGAAGCAACAATTCCCACGGCGCTTGATTTGAATGGAAACGGTAAGAAAGATGCCACCGCAGAAATTGCTGAGGATCACCGCTCATTCGTGGAGCGCATGCTGGAAGTGTTGCGCAAGTCACCGATTCTGCAAATCGGTCACGGAAAGGCCGTCACATTCCAAAACGTGCGTTTACCCGCCAAGACCTTAGCGTTGTCAGCGGAGGCCATAGTGCTCAACGGCAAGGCCAATCCGGTGGCTATCGTTTTTGGCCCTGAAAATGGCGCAATCAGTGCGAGGCTCGTTTTTGAAGCAG
The DNA here is from genome assembly GCA_030263535.1 of Cytophagia bacterium CHB2. Taxonomy (NCBI): domain Bacteria; kingdom Pseudomonadati; phylum Bacteroidota; class Cytophagia; species Cytophagia bacterium CHB2. The sequence continues at coordinate 4,264 of SZPB01000445.1, read as the reverse complement.
CGAAAGAAGCGAACGCCAAAGGATATTCACATCTTTACGTCATTGGCTTTGCCATTCAGCCCAATGCACGCAATTGCATCGAAGAATGCGAGAAGGCCGCGAACATACCGGCGACCTATGTGCAGGCCACGCCCGATTTGATGATGGGCGATTTGCTGAAAAACATGCGGTCGAGCCAGATTTTCAGCGTTTGCGGTTTGCCAGACGTTGAAGTCCATGAGAAGAAACCCAAGAAAAAGGGTGAGCCTGCTACCTATCAAGTCGAATTAACTGGTTTGGACGTATTCGATCCGTTGACAATGAAGGCGGAGAGACGCAAGGGCAATGATGTTCCGGCCTGGTTTCTCGATGTGGACTATAACGGCATGTGCTTTCACGTTAGCCAAGCCTTCTTTCCTCGCACTTCTGCTTGGGACAGTCTGAAACGAGCATTGAAAACCACTTACGATAATTCTGTTTGGGATCATTTGTCGGGAACGCTAAGCACGCCTTTCGAAGTCGGCAAACACAAGCAGATTGCCGTGAAGGTGATTGATGATCGCGGCAATGAATTGTTGGTGGTGAAAGATTTGGAGGGTCGCAAAAAATGAGTGCGTTTGAAGTCTCTGAACCGATTTTGAATTCGCCATTTGATGAGCCGGGCCTGCACTGGCATTTGGAAGAAGGCAAAATGCCGCAGCAGCGAGCCGGTCGCCGGCCTGCCGGTTACTTTTATCGCGATCCCCATGCGACTGCCTCCAACAACGAGCATGAAACACGCGGGGTATGGGTGGAATTAGAGTTGGTGAACCTCATTCGCACGCGAGTGAAGGAATGGCGTGCCCTGGCGTTGCGCGGGGAGGGCGGCGTCACGCGCACTACGCAAGAGTTGCTCAACTACTGGCGGCGAGAAGGGCGGCAGCATCGTTTGTTTTTTGCTCAACTCGAAGCCGCTGAAACCATCGTCTTTTTGACTGAAGCACGGATTGATTTTTTACAGGGCATTGTTGTTCCATCGGATGAGCCGAGCGAGGAACGCATAGCGGAGGGTTATCGGGCGTTTCGCCGATATGCTTTGAAGATGGCCACCGGCAGCGGCAAGACGACCGTTATGGGAATGCTCGCAGCCTGGAGCATACTCAACAAAGTCAGCGACCGCAGCGATGCTCGTTTTTCTGATACGGTGCTTGTGGTTTGCCCAAACGTCACGATTCGAAATCGCCTGCAAGAGCTTGATCCGGCCAACGGAGAGGCGAGTCTTTATCGCACGCGCGATATCGTGCCGTCTCATTTAATGTCCGACTTGAACAAAGGCCGTGTGCTGGTTACGAACTGGCATGTTTTCGAGCCGCAATCCCCACAAGCCAATGGCGTGAGCGCCAGGGTCAATAAAGCGGGCGTGCCGCTTGAAAAGAGGGAATACATCTGGATAGGTGAAAAAAATACAACGGCGCGGGGTCGCCGTTATTTGACGCTGGAGGAGTACGGGCGGCAAGTTGCGGCAAGGCGGTTGACGGTTTTGAAGGAAGAGCGGGATGCCCAGGGCCATTTGAAAGGTGCACATGTGGAGTCGGTGCGTTACGTCGAAAGCGATGCGGCCTTGATCAATCGCGTGTTGGGCCGTGAGGTTGGCGGCAAGCAAAATATCCTGGTGTTCAATGACGAAGCCCACCATGCCTATCGCATTCGTCGCCCCGAGCCGGAAGCAGATGAAGACGACTTGTTCGGCGAAGTCGAGGAGAGTACGGAATTTTTTAAAGAAGCGACGGTTTGGGTTGATGGCCTCGATAAAATCCACAAGATTCGTGGCATCAACTTTTGTGTTGATCTGTCGGCTACTCCCTATTTTCTTGGCCGAGTCGGGCAAGATACTAATCGCACCTTTCCGTGGGTTGTCAGTGATTTCGGTTTGACCGATGCCATTGAGTCCGGCTTGGTGAAAATCCCTCAATTGGCGGTACAGGACAATACCGGCGCGGAAATCCCAGGCTTTCGCAATATTTGGCGCTGGATTCTTGAACATCTCACACGAGCAGAGCGTGGTGGTGCAAGAAGTCCTGTAAAACCTGAAGCAATCTTGAGGTGGGCTAATGCCCCGATTGCAATGCTGGGCGGCCTTTGGGAAAGAACGCTGAAAGAATGGGCGCGCTTACGTCGGGAGCAGCGACCCCCGGTTTTCATTCTGATTTGTAAGAATACCAAAATTGCAAAGATGGTTCATGAGTGGCTGGCAGGAGAAGAGCGACCGCAGGGAATTCCCCCGGCTGGGATTGAAGGTTTTCGCAATGAAAACGGCAACGTGTATACACTTCGGGTTGACACCAAAGTTGTTCACGAAACCGATACCGGCGAAGCCAAAAGCGATGAAATGAAATGGATGCGATTCACGCTCGACACAGTGGGCAAAATCGAGTGGCCGCGAGATCGGCAAGGGCGAACGCTTTTCCCTGAAGGATTCGAAGAGCTTGCCAAGAAACTGAATCGCCCTTTGCACCCGCCAGGGCGCGATGTTCGTTGTATTGTCAGCGTTGGAATGCTCACCGAAGGTTGGGACTGCAATACTGTGACGCATATCATTGGGCTGAGGCCCTTCATGTCGCAGTTGTTGTGTGAGCAAGTTGTCGGGCGTGGGCTGCGGCGGACAAACTACAGTGACTTTGATGAGAAGGGCAGGCTTCGTGAGGAAGTGGCCAAGATTTTGGGTGTGCCGTTTGAAGTCATACCTTTCAAAGCAAATTCTAACGCCCCGGCGACGACGCAAAAGCGGCATCATGTTCATGCGGTTGCAGCGAAGGTACAATATAAAATCGAATTTCCACGAGTTACAGGTTATCGTCAGGCGATTCGCAACCGCGTTACAGTCGATTGGGACGCAGTAGCACCGCTCCCACTTGACCCGTTGAACATTCCGGTTGAAATTAAGATGAAAGCGGGTATTCCGAACAATCAAGGCAGACCATCCATCTATGGCCCTGGAAAGCTTGAGGAAGTTGACCTTGCGGCATTTCGCGCTGGCAGGCGGATGCAAACTTTGTTGTTTGAATTGGCGGCTGATCTCACGCGCGATTATGTTACACAAGCTGGCGGTGAAGCGTTGGCCCAAGTGATTTTCCCGCAAGTTCTCAAGATTGTGGAAAAGTATCTCAAGGAGAAAGTCACGGTCATTCCGCCGAACGACTTACTCGATGCCTTTCTCGCGCCGTATTATGGCTGGATAATCGAGCGTTTGGTGGAAGCCATTCAACCGGACGTTTCAGAAGGCGAAGCGCCAGAGTTGCCAGTTTACGAAACCAATCGCGGCCCAGGCTCAACCTCCGAGGTCGATTTCTGGACGAGCCGCGACGTATGCGAGGTCATCAATAGTCATTTGAACTACGTTGTCGCGGATACTCAGATTTGGGAGCAATCCGCAGCCTACACGATTGACAATCACCGAGCCGTAGAGGCTTTCGTGAAGAACGCCGGCTTGGGCTTCGCGATTCCGTATCTCCACGACGGGCAAATGCACGATTACATTCCCGATTTTATCATTCGTCTGAAGGGAAAAACACCTCGCCATCTGATTTTAGAAGTGAAAGGATATGATAGGCTGGCCGAGATCAAAGCACAAGCCGCACAGCGATGGATAAATGCGGTGAATGCCGATGGTCGTTTTGGAACCTGGTACTATGCGATGGCGCGCGGGCTGGAGGAAGTTGGCAAGAAGATCAATGAAGCGGTGCGCCTGGGCAAACGAGGATGACATGCAAAAAAAGACTTGCGAAGATCAGCATTGGAGTTTAGTTTTGGCCGTTGACTCAAGAGAGTAAACTGCAAGACAATTTCGCATTGGTTTCAACGAAGCCCCTGAGTTCAATAAGCTTTTGCAGGCTTACTCTCGCTCAGGGGTTTCGTTTTTTGGGCCACGGGAATGTTAAAGCTATTAGCCGGTGATTCTCAAGTTCCCCCGGAGGTTAGCTGGGCGAGGGACTTTCAACTAAACGGGGTACTTCCCGACTTCAATCCAGTCTTCACAAAGGCATTGCTTAAAATTTTTCACAATAAGCTCGTCAAGAATACTCCGCTTTTGTGGAATATATCTTTGCACGTCGGGCCAGGGAATCACAGGTTTAAGACTCGCCATTTAAGAAACGCTGCGAAGCATTTGGGCAAGATTCAAGGAAAATTCAATCTTGCCCATTTTGACAAGGAGACAGCAGAAGCGATTGTGAGAGTGGCAGATCATATAAATACAGCAAAGCGGATTGTGAATCAGATTTTGGAAAAAATGGAGGCCACCTATCGC
>SZPB01000444.1 GCA_030263535.1 Cytophagia bacterium CHB2 | reverse complement strand
CCCGCAAGGGGCCGGGACTACGTAATGATATGTCATGTGAAAGGTATTGTGCGACTAAAACTCAATGCCCTTTGGCTTCCAGATATTTCTCAACGTCCATCGCGGCTTGACAACCCATACCGGCGGCAGTGATCGCCTGGCGATAATAGTGATCCACCACATCGCCGGCGGCAAACACGCCTTCCACGTTTGTCATGGTGTGCCACTTGAGTTTGATGTAGCCGACCTCGTCCGTCTCGACCTGCCCCTGCAAAAATTCGGTGTTGGGTTTGTGGCCGATGGCAACGAAGACGCCGGAGATCGGCATTTCCGTCGTCTTGCCGGTTTTGAGATTTTGCAGTGTGACGCCGGTTACCGTGTTTTTTGCGACATCATGAATGTCGGCAACGGTTGAATCCCAAATGATATTGATCTTGGGATTCTTGAAGGTGCGCTCTTGCATGATTTTCGAGGCGCGAAACTTGTCGCGGCGATGCACGAGATTGACTTTGCTGGCGAATTTCGTGATGAAATTGGCCTCTTCCATAGCCGTATCGCCGCCGCCGACGACAATGACTTCTTGATTGCGGAAAAATGCGCCGTCACACGTTGCGCACGTGGAAACGCCGTGACCGATCAACTTGCGCTCCGCCGGCAATCCCAGCAGTTTTGCCGAGGCACCGGAGGAGATGATGACGGTTTTGGCGGTGTATTTTTGATCTCCCACGAAAATCTCAAAGGGTGAGGCTTTGAAATTCACGCGATCGACCGTGTCATGAATCAACTCGGCGCCGAAATGCTCGCATTGTTTGCGCATATTTTCCATCAATTCCGGGCCGTTGATGCCTGCGGGAAAGCCGGGATAATTCTCCACGAGCGTCGTGAGTGTAAGCTGGCCGCCCGGCTCCGGGCCGGCAAAGACCAGTGGTGCAAGATTCGCGCGCGCCGAGTATAGCGCCGCGGTGTAACCGGACGGGCCGGTACCAATGATAATCACATTGCGTGTTTCAAAAGATGACATTTTTTATCCTTCAACAATTATGTTTATGATTTGAAACTCTCGCCGAAACGTTGCAAGCGTTGCTGAATTTCTGCAACGATTTCTTTGACGGAGTCGAGATCGGTTTTGCTCATATGGTGTGCCAATTCTTTGAACAGGGGATCAAGTCGAGGTTGATGAGCATGCATTAATGTGGCAATATCATTCTCATAAAGTCCCACACGAGTAAAATCGCCCTGGCGATACAGCGAAGGCAGGGCATAAAGCTTGAGCAGCAGCAACCCCTCAACTGTCGCACATGGCAAGTCTCGTTCGACAAAGTGATGCGTTGTGGCACAATGCTGTCGCACATAATTAAAAAGCGGATTTCGCGTCAGCAGGATGTCGATGCGCAACTCGTGAAACTGTCCCCGTGCGAAGTATTCATCCATTTTCTCGATATGAATCTCAGGCAGCTTCTTAAGCGTGGAAAGGGCCATAATCAAATCGATGTCTTCGGTATTGCGGCCTTCAATATATTGCAACAGAGCAATGCCGCCAACCAACAAGAAGTCTGCTTTCCGCTCATGCAATAATTGAAAAAGATCACGAACGGTCTGAGGCAGCGAGTCCGCGTTCATAACCCCTCCGCGCCAGTTTTTGAAATTGAATACGGCTGCATTGCGAATGACTTTGCCGACGTCGACGCGTCGCTCAAGGATTGTCGTCAGCGATTCCATATCACTTTCATCACAATTCGTTCGACAAATTATCCGGCACTTGCATGATCGCAATAACCGGCAGATGATCCGAAATTTTCAGCGTGTCATGCTGCCGCACGTAGTGCGTATCCACGCGAGCCTGCTTCGGAAAAATCAGATAATCAATCGTGCGATCGGGGCCTGCAGCCGCCGGGTCGTTGGGAAAATGCGTAAACCATTTTTGATAATCAAGTCCCGTGACCTCTTCCCAATTCGGCAAGACTTGATAGTTTTGATACAACGGCGCGATCTCCGAGTTTTGCTGATAGTAACTCTCGTGGCTCTCGGGCAGGCGGTGATAGGCAGCTTCATCCGGCGGCAGGAGATTTAAGTCGCCGCCCAAGGCCCAGGCCACGCCGCTGCTGCGCAACGCCGTTAAGATACTGTCGATCTCCGCCACTTGCAAGCGCATTGTGTTGGTGCCCGCCGCGAAGGCATCGAGATGGGTGTTGAGCACAACGAGTTCCGCGCCGTTGGTTAGCGGCAAGCGCGCTTCCAGAATGGCGCGCTTGGTGCTGAATTGCCGCGTGATGAGATCGTTCGGCGGCAGCGCGAGCTGATGGCGGCGCGCGTGCGAAATCCGGTATTTCGAAACCGTCGCCAGCTTCATACCCGCGCTGCCCAGAATGCGCGGATGCGGCACGAATGCGGCTTTCCAATAAAACGCCGACACGTGTGAGGAATATTCCGGCGGCAGCGCGGCGAGCAAGCGCGCAAGCTGATCCTCGTGATCTGTGCGGCGGCCGCCGTCATCGACTTCTTGCAGCAAGACGATATCGGGATTCTCGGCGCGAATGACGCGGCTGACTTCGGCGAGGGTGCGCGCGATGTCTTCGGGTGAGGGCCGGTCGTGCGGGCCGTCGAAATTGGGCGTGTCATGCCAGAAGACGTAATCCTTGCCGGCCATGAATTGTATGTTCCAGGTCAGGATTTTGAGTTTTTGGCCGGGTTGCAGTAAGGGCGCGCTGGCAGGACTCGTGACGGTCTCGGTTTGCAGTTCATCGGGATGAAACGTGAGGAGCCAAATTGTGACGAAAAACGCGGCTGATAGCAGGATGATTGTACCGCCGAGGCGTTTGGCGAAATCAAACTTGCGCATAAAAAGTGTCGATTTAATCCAATTTCCTCGTGCGCAAGTTTGACTTCACTCTCTCCTCCAACGCCTCGGCGATTTGATACGCCACCCAATAGCCGTTGTCGATGCGTTCTTGCTGCGTCATGCCGCGTTTGAGCATGGCGGCCTCGGGAATGCCGTCGTAAAAATGCGGATCGGAGGATTGATAGAGATGCGCATATTCCGAAACATCCAACGCGTATGTTTTGGCCTTCCGCAGATGTTCCTCAGACAACCCCAGAAATGAATTTGTGTTGGTTGCTTTTTGCTGTTTGCCTTTTGCCGTTTGCTTTTCCAACAAAGCCTCGGCGCAGAACAAATGAATATCCGCCAACACCAAACGATACCCCGCCCGCGCCGCAATCTCCCGCGCTTCTTTGATGTAGTCATCGATCATCTTGATCTGTTACCTGCCTCCTTCGTAGCGATTCGCTACGTCAATGGCCACTTGCGGGTAATCTTTAAGGTCGAAGTCGGTGGAAGAAATGAAGACTTTGAGTGCCGGCATGATTGCCCCAAGTTCATTAGATGGTTTTTATGGCACAGGAGATTCTTCCGATGCAATTAGTGATGCGATTCTCAGATAACCTCGCGCAAAGCTTTTGCTAAATCCGCTTCGACCTCTTCTTCGGGAAACTGCATAAAGACTTGATGAAAAGACGTAACGGCTTTTTCCCACTCCGTTTTCCAATCAACATGGGCCTTGCTTTCCAGAATTTGCCTGAGCGCCTCTCGTTCAAGTTCACTCAAACGATCCACAAGAGGAATGACCTCCTCAAGAGTCACCGGCGTTGAATAGTCTGTACTCATTTCGCACCTCGATTGGGTTAATTGTTCGCGAAAAAGACGTTGGTGACTTGAATATCAGGAAAAGAATCCATGATACCACTCCATTCGCTTGTCCGTTCCAGGCTCACCGCCAGCCTAATCCCCGCATTTTGACAAAGCAAATTAGACAATTCGCGGGACTGAAACAAGTGTTTGAAAAGCGTGACAGTAATCTATCCCAATAAAGTCACTACGCCGCATGATACCCAAATTTCGAGGCCTGCCGTGTGCACGTGCACTTCAAAAATCCACGCCCTTTTGCGCCAATTTGCCTTTTTGATAAGGATGCTTGATTTCGCGCATCTCCGTGACCAAATCCGCAGCTTCGATTACTTCCTCCGGCGCGCCGCGGCCGGTAAGAATTAAATGACAAGTCTCGGGCTTGGCGGCGATAATCTCCAGTACTTTTTGCGTCGAGAGCAGGCCCGTCATCACCGCGACATTGATTTCGTCGAGAATCACCATATCGTATTGCCCGCTACGCAGAATGTCAAGTGCATGTGCGGCGGCCGCTTCTGCGGCTTTGCGATGTTCGGCTTCGGGAAGCTTGTCATCGACGATTTTGTAAAAGCCCTTGCCCATGCGCTCGATGGTGAGATGGGGCTCCAACAGCTTCGCGCCGTCCAGCTCGCCGTAATGCCACGAACCTTTAATGAATTGCAGCATGTAAATGCGCAGGCCATAGCCGGCGGCGCGTAACGCCGTGCCGAGGGCAGCCGTGGTTTTACCCTTGCCCTCGCCGGTGTACACGAGAGTCAGGCCGTGCCGCACCTCGATTTTCTTTTGTATTTCCATGATGGCGGCAAAATACCGTGAGCGGGATTGAGAAACAAGCAAAAGTTACGAGGCAAATCACTGCTGTCCGGTTAAGCTCAAAAATTGGTTTTGGGCGAACGAAGAATAACGAGTTAGCTTCAGAAAAAGCTAAAAATAAAAATTTCTCAAAAACAAGCTTCGAAG
>SZPB01000443.1 GCA_030263535.1 Cytophagia bacterium CHB2 | reverse complement strand
GCACCCATGAGCCATCTTCCGCGCGCGCCAGGGCGATATCGCGTTCGGCACCATTGACAGTTGGCTGTTGTGGAAATTGACCGGCGGCAAAGTGCATGCGACAGATTGCTCGAACGCCTCACGCACTCTGCTCTTCAATATTCATGACGTTGATTGGGATCGCGACTTGCTTTCCCAACTCGACATTCCCGCAGCAATACTTCCCCGGGTTCGCCCCAGTAGCGGCATCTTCGGATTGACCGCGCCGGATTTGTTCGGCGTTGAAATTCCCATCGCCGGCATTGCCGGTGATCAACAGGCGGCGTTGTTCGGCCAGGCGTGCTTCACGCCCGGCATGTTCAAAAATACGTATGGCACTGGCTGTTTTTTGCTGACCTCAACCGGCGATCAAGTCATTCACTCAAAAAACGGCTTGCTCACCACGATAGCTTGGCAAATTGGCAACGGCAGAGTGCAATATGCGCTCGAAGGTTCGGTGTTCATTGCAGGCGCCGTGGTGCAATGGCTGCGGGATGAATTGCAACTCATCAAATCCGCCGCTGAAATCGAGAATCTTGCGGCGCAAGTGCAGGACAACGGCGGCGTATTTCTCGTGCCGGCGTTTGTCGGTCTGGGCTCACCGTATTGGGATGCAGAGGCGCGCGGCACGATTGTCGGGTTGACGCGCGGCGCGAATCGCAGTCACATGGCGCGCGCGGCCTTAGAGAGTATCGCTTATCAATCGCGTGATCTGGCGCAGGCGATGCAGGAAGATGCGGGCACGCCGATAGCCGAGTTGCGGGTTGACGGCGGCGCAGTGGCAAACAACCTGCTCATGCAATTTCAGGCGGATATTCTCAATACTCCGGTGGTGCGTCCGGCGGTGACAGAAACCACCTCACTCGGCGCGGCTTATCTCGCCGGCATGGCGGTCGGCTATTGGCGTGATTTGGAGGATATTGCGCATCACTGGCAGGAAGAAAAAAGGTTTGCCGCGCAGATGCCAGAAGCCGATCGCCAACGCCTCTACCAAAATTGGCAAAAAGCCGTGACGCGCGCACGCGGTTGGTTAATTTGAGTAAAACGAAAACGCTGTCGCGAGTTGAGCGATTTTTATGACGCGCTGCATCGTTATTTTGTCTTAATTTTATAAGAAATTCGCTTGACAATGTAGGATTCTTTTCTATTTTTGACGTGTTTTTGCATGAGAGCGTGAGTCGGGGGGTAGGGCAGACCAGGAAAGGTAGAAGGGTCGAGATTACTCGCCGTATTGTCGCGCTTGTTGGTCCGCACAGGTGCGCCCGCCTTTGATGACATACTTACGCAAATTTGAAAATAACGTTTGGCTGGATTATTGATCGAGAGATCCGATGGCTCAGATTTTTCATCCGAGTACGAACACCTTTTCGAAAGTCAGTATTTTTGGCGCAGTTTTTTTTGTCGGCGGCCTGCTTTGGTTTATGCTCGCGTTCGAGCGGTCGTCGTATGTCACGCAAGCAAACGTTGTGCGCGAGCAGCCCGTCCCGTTTAGCCATCGCCATCACGTCGGCCAGCTCGGCATTGATTGCCGTTATTGCCATACTACTGTTGAAGAAACCGGTTTTGCCGGCGTTCCTTCCACCAAAACTTGCATGACTTGCCATTCACAAATCCACACGAATGCACAAATGCTGGAACCGGTGCGCGAGAGCTGGCGTGAGGATCGCTCCATCGAATGGGTGCGGGTTAACGATCTGCCCGATTTTGTTTATTTCAATCACAGCATTCATCTGAAAAAGGGCATGGGCTGCGTCACCTGCCACGGCCCGATTCAGGAAATGGCGCTCACCTGGCGCGAGAATCCCTTGGACATGGCGTGGTGCCTCGAATGCCATCGCAATCCCGAAAAATTTGTGCGGCCGCGCGAAGAAGTCTTCAGCACCACGTGGCAGGCCGACGATCAAGCCGCGTTGGGCGCGAAGCTCATGCAAGAATATGACATCCAGAAATTAACCAATTGTTCGATTTGTCATCGATGAACACTCCGATAAATATAACGCATCGCCCGGCCGGCTCGCTAACCGCCCCTCTCGATTTGGAAGCTATACGGCAACGTTTGCAAAATAAACACGGCAAACAATATTGGCGTTGCCTGGAAGAACTGGCCGACACGCCGGCGTTTCAAAAATTCGTTGAGAATGAGTTCGCCGAAGGCGTGGTTGATTATTCCAGCGCGGTGAACCGGCGCAATTTTCTCAAGTTTATGGGCGCTTCACTGGCTTTGGCCGGTTTGAATGCGTGCACCCGCCAACCGGTCGAGAAGATCGTGCCGTATGTGCAAGCGCCCGAGCAACTCGTGGCGGGCAAGCCGTTATATTTCGCCACGGCCATGGTGCAACGCGGTTTTGCGCAAGGCTTGCTGGTCGAAAGCCACATGGGCCGTCCCACCAAAGTCGAAGGTAATCCCGATCATCCCGCCAGTTTGGGCGCAACCGATATTTTTGCACAAGCCTCGGTTTTGACATTGTATGATCCCGATCGTTCACAAGTGGTGAAGAAGGCGGGACGCATCGATACCTGGGATGGTTTTCTTGTTGAGTTGAATTTGAAGCTCGAAGCGTTGCGGCAAAAGCAGGGCGCGGGCTTGCGCATTCTCACCGAAACCGTCACCTCGCCGACGCTTGCCGGCCAGCTTAACAAGATTCTCACCGCATTTCCCGCGGCAAGGTGGCATCAATTTGAGCCGGCGACGCGCGACAGCAGCCGGGCCGGCACCCAAATGGCGTTCGGCGAATATGTCGAAACCCATCATCGCTTCGAAAACGCGCAGGTTATTGTTTCGCTGGATTCCGATTTTCTCGTCGATCATCCTAACAGCGTGCGCTATGCGCGGGAGTTTTCGGCAAAACGCCGTGTCGCCGAGGGCGCGACAGAAATGAATCGGCTCTATGCCCTCGAAAGCACGCCCACGCTGACCGGCGCGATGGCGGATCACCGCCTGGCCCTGCGCGCGAGCGAGATTGAAACTTTTGCCGCGGCGTTGGCAGCGGAACTCGGCGTTGCGGCAGCAGGCAATCCGCAATCTGCATTCTCAAATCCAAAATCATCGCAGTGGCTCAAAGCGGTCGCGGGCGATCTGCAAAAGCATGGCGGGTCAAGTATCATTATCGCAGGAGACTGCCAGCCGCCGTCGGTGCATATGCTCGCGCATGCGATGAATCATGCGCTTGGAAATGTTGGCAAAACGGTTTTTTATACCGCAGCGGTGGAAGCAAATCCCGGCGATCAACTGGCATCGTTGCGTGAATTGGTGCAAGACATGAATGCCGGCGCGGTTGACATGCTTGTGATACTCGACGGCAATCCCGTGTTTACGGCGCCGGTTGATCTGGATTTTTCCGGCGCGCTCGCCAAAGTCGGGTTGCGTGTGCAGCTCAGTTTGTACGAAGACGAAACGTCCGCATTTTGCCACTGGCACATTCCGGCCACACATTATCTCGAATCGTGGAGTGACGCACGCGCGTTCGACGGCACGATTTCCATTATGCAACCGTTGATTGCGCCGCTTTACGGCGGCAAATCAGCGCACGAACTGCTTGCCGTCTTACAAGGCCAGCCGGGCTTGACGAGTTATGATACGGTGCGCGATCACTGGAAGGCGCAGCAGAATTCTTCTGATTTTGAAAAATTCTGGCAAACCTCGCTGCACGATGGTGTCATCGCAGGCACAGCGCTGTCACCCAAGCAAGTTGCCTTAAAAAATGAGCGATTTGATCCGCAATCCGCGATCCGCAATCCACAATCATCAGGACTCGAAATCATATTCCGCCCCGATCCCAACGTGGGTGACGGTCGCTTTGCGAACAACGGCTGGTTGCAAGAATTGCCCAAGCCGCTCACGAAATTAACCTGGGACAACGCCGCGCTGATCAGCCCGGCAACCGCGCAGCGCTTGAATTTGAACAATGAAGATGTTGTCGAACTGAATTATCAAGACCGCAAAATCAACGCGCCGATTTGGATCATGCCCGGCCATCCCGAAGAGGCTGTGACTGTACATTTCGGTTATGGCCGCACCGCCGGCGGACAAGTTGCCAACGGCTCCGGGTTCAATGCCTATGCCTTGCGAACCTCGGAAGCGCCGTGGTTTGGCAGCGGCGTTGAGATTCGCAAAACCGGTGAACGCTACAAGCTCGCGACCACGCAAATGCACCATAGCATGGAGAATCGCCATCTGGTGCGCGAGGGTACGCTGGCCGAATATCGGGAGCATCCGGATTTCGTGCATGAGATGGGGCACGATCCGGCGCCTGGCATGACGCTTTATCCCGAGCATAAATACGAAGACAATGCCTGGGGCATGGTGATCGATTTGAATGCCTGCCTGGGATGCAATGCCTGCACCGTAGCCTGCCAATCGGAAAACAACATTGCCGTTGTCGGTAAAGAACAGGTTCTCATTGGCCGCGAGTTGCACTGGATCCGCGTCGATCGTTATTACGAAGGCGATCTCGATCATCCCGAAACCTATCATCAACCCGTGCCGTGCATGCACTGTGAAAATGCGCCGTGCGAACCGGTGTGCCCGGTGGGCGCGACGGTGCACAGCGATGAGGGTTTGAATGACATGGTTTACAATCGCTGCGTCGGCACGCGTTATTGCGCCAATA
>SZPB01000442.1 GCA_030263535.1 Cytophagia bacterium CHB2 | reverse complement strand
CGCTCATTCCTCAAGCGCTATTGGTGGCCGGAATATATGCTGCCGCTTATTTGATGATGAAACCATTCGATATTGAGGATCGCCGGCTGTTGCACACTCTGGGAAGAGCGACTGCAACAGCGTAAGTAGCTTGGAATAATGCCATGCCAACACCCCCCAAAGTTACGTTTGTGATCATTGGACGCAACGAAGAAGAGCATTTGGCCGCTTGCCTCCAATCGATTCTGCAGGTCAAATATCCCGCGGAACACAAGGAAATCATTTTTGTTGATAACGATTCCACCGACCGCTCCGTGGCGATCGCGCAAGAATTCCCCATCACAGTGATCGCACTCAAGCAACAACCTGCCACGCCCGGTCGAGCGCGCAATGCCGGCTTGCGCGCAGCGCGCGGCGATTATGTCCATTTTGTTGACGGCGACATGACCGTCGCTCCCGAATGGTTGCATGCGGCTTTGCCGGTATTTGCTGATCAACAAGTCGCGGCCGTCGTTGGCCGCCTTCAAGAGGTTCATCCCAACAAGAGCTGGTTCAATCGCTTCTTCGATCTCGGATGGAGGGCCGCCCCACTCGGTGAAATTGGAAATCCCGGCGGCGGCGGCATGTTTCGCACCGCGGTTTTGCGTGAACTGGGCGGCTATGATGATTCGTTATTTGGCGCCGAGGAAATCGATCTCGGTTATCGCCTCCGCCAAAGGAATTTCAAAACCATTCGCATCCCGCACATAATGGTTTGGCACGACATGGACATGAAATCTCTCGGCCACTTTTGGCGGCGCGGCGTGCGCGATGGCTTCTACGAAATGGAAATAATTGCGCGTTACTTCACTTGGTCGTTGCCGTTGCCGCAAGATTACATCTGGAAGATGAATGCACAAATTCTCGCTTTGCTCGTTTTGCTAACTGTGCTCATCAATCACCCCAACATCATACTTGTCCAAGCCTGTTGGGCGCTGCCGGTGTTTTTCTTAGTGAAGAAAGCGCGTTATTTTTATCGTGCAACCGGCGAACAAAAAGCTTGCTGGCTCGCGGCCTGTTTCAACTATCTCAACTTATTTCCAATTGCCTGGGGAGAGTTACGTTACCTTCGCCTCAAACTCGCCGCCGTGCTGAAACGTTTATTTTCAATGCCTCGGACACGCGCGCGCCACGCCAGCACTTCATAAAACGCCCGGCCCTTGTGCCTAGCCGGGCGTTCTTAGTGACGCATCATTTTGTTTCAATCCGGCTTCATCGCTCTATTTTGTTGCAAAGAAATGTTGCGCCGTAAAACTTCCTTCCGCATGCCACATTCAGACCACAGATAACTCAAGCAAATACGCGCCCAGACTTGTTGCGCCGCGCCCTTTTTGCTGGCATCTCCCTTGCTTTGCATTGCGGCAGCTCATGAATTGCTCACGCTCGGACAACTACAATTTTTGTTGAGGAAAATATGCCTGGAATTTTTGGAATCGTTCACCCGGAAAGCTCTCCGGAGCTTCTCCAGCGTTCAATGCAGAGCATGGTTGCGCCTCTGCTGCACTTTCCCTGGTATCAATGGACGGAAAGCCGCCGCACGGGCGCGGCAATCGGCCTCGTCAGGCTGGGCACTTTGACAGGCTCACCGCAATGCGCGGTTAGCGAAGACAATCGCTACGTGCTTGCTTTTGAAGGCGAGCTTTTCAACGCGCATGAGTTGCAAAAGGAGTTGGGCGTGCCTGCTCCGCGAGACAGCGAGGCCAGCCCTCATGCAACGATCGCCTTGCATGCCTTAAGGCGCCGGGGCGCTGCGGCGCTCGAACGGTTCAACGGGCTTTTTCAATTGGCGCTTTGGGATGCCGGCAGAAAAGAACTCCTGGTGAGCGGCGATCGTGGCGGCCTGCGGCCGATTTACCTTGTGCAGCAAGGGAATAAACTCGCTTTTGCGCCGGAGGTCAAAGCGTTGTTGACTCTGCCATGGGTTTCGCGTGCAGTCGATTATGCCGGTGTGCTCGGCTTTTTGCGTCATGGCTTTTGTCTCGGCCAGCACACGTTTTTTCATGCAGTGAAGGTTTTGCCGCCGGGTGCTTTTGCAGTATTCCGTCAAGGACGCCTGCAAGTGCAACGCTATTGGAAAATGGACTTCCAGCAGAACCCCTCACACAACGAAAAAGAAGCATCACAGCGTTTCATCGAAACATGGCGCGACGTCATGCACACACAGACCGAAGGTGAGCATCGTCATGGCCTGCCGTTAAGCGGCGGCGTTGATTCGCGCTTGATCCTTGCAGCAATGGCGGCGGATAAACGTGAGGTGCTGACGTTTACCATCGGCAATCCCGGCTGCAAAGATGCAGAAATTGCGAAACGCGTGGCCGAGACCGCAGGTTACGCAAATCTTTTCAGTCCGATCGTGGCGGGCGAGGCTGCAACAAGTTTGGAGCGCGCCGTGTATCTCACGGACGGCATGTTCAATTGCTTTCACGCAAACGTGCAGCGCCTGGCGCCCGGCCTGGCTGAAACCGCAAGTGTGGTTTATGACGGCATCACGCCTCTTGACGGCCTGTATGGTCCCGAAGATTTGTTTTGGCGGCAGTTCGTGCTTCCACCCAAGCCCTTGCGCTGGTTGCATTCTGAAGTCGACAACAAAAACATTCACGCCTTTACTCTGGCTCCCCGTACGCGCGTCAATCTCCTATCGCCGGAAGCCCAAGCTCACCTGCAACCGGAATGCGATTTAATCGCGGAGTCTCTAAAGGCGTTGGGCCATGACAACGGCAGCGCCACGGCCATAGTCGATCGTTTCTGGCTCGAAGAGTTTAAACCCCGTTTCGCGGCATTCGGGCCGCAACTACTGCGCAGCATTGTCGACGTGCGTTGCCCGTATTTCGACAATCGCATGCTCGATCTCATCGGCACATTGACACCATTGCAACGCAGCTCGTACAAGCCGCTACAGCGCGCGGCCATCAGCGCATTGACGCCGGCCCTGGCGCGCATTCCGTGGGAACGAACGGGTTTGCCCCTGACAGCAGGGTTTTACAGAACGCAGGGTCGCCGCGCCGCCAACGCTTTGCGCCGCCGCTTGAATGCCGCCCTGCGGCGGCAACCGGCAACCAGCGATTCCCGGATGATCGACTATGACGAAATGATCCGCAACTCTCTGAAACTGCAAAAAAAAGTTGCGACGATCATGATTGAGCGATGGCCGGAAGGCTCGCGCGTGTTCAATCGTGACAGCCTGCGCCTGCTGCTTGCCGAGCACATGAATCGCAGCGGCAACTTCGCAGAAATCATCGGGCGCATTGTTACCGTGGAAACCTGGCATAAGCTGTTTGTGCGCGATGCCGCTCGCCTGTCACGGATCGCGGCCAAAGCGCCGGAACAGATTTATCACATGGCCGCATAACACGTGAACGACGAGAACAACTATCTCAACCAGCAGCTCATTTGCGCGCACCTCGGCGTAAGGGCTAAAAGCATGTACCCGTCATTGGAAAAATATCATCGTTCAAACCTGGTTTTACCCGTCTGTGCCGCCAGAGAGCCCGCGATTTGTGCGTCACACAACATTAACAGACTCTTCATGCGCCATCGCGCCACTATTGTTTTATGTTTCATTTTGCTGCTGGCTCTCGTGCTGCGCTTGTGGGGTATCGCTTTCGGCCTGCCCTATCAATATCACCAAGACGAGGGGCATGAAGTTTATCGCGCGCTGCGCCTGGGCTACGGCGATTTCGATTTCGACCGCAATTTCAAAGGCGGTTATTTCTACCTGCTTTTCATCGAGTATGCACTGTATTATCTCGTCCTCTGGATAACAGGCGGCGTTGCCGGCCTTAGTGACTTTGCATTGAAAATCATCTTCGCGCCGGCGCCGTTTTGGTTGATCGGGCGAATTACGACGGCGATCATCGGAACGCTCAGTGTTTATGCCCTCTATCGCCTCGGCAGGAAAATCTACGATGAAAAAACCGGGCTTGCGGCCGCGTTATTCCTGGCCGTGGCGGTTGTGCACACAGAGTGCTCGCATTACATCACCGTTGATGTGCCGATGACGTTTGTGCTGCTTCTCGGATTCACGGCGCTTGTTGAGGTGATGCGCAAGATCTCGCTACGTTCCTCCCTGCTGGCCGGTTTCTTGATCGGCGTGGCCATGCTCTTCAAAGCCTCTGCAGCAATAGCGCTCATTCCATTTGTCGCCGCTCACGCTCTCCGTCGGCGCGATAATGGCGCCCAAACGGCGTGGCTCAAAAAGTCCGGCTGGGGATTTGCCGCATTACTGACGATCTATCTGATTGGCAATCCGGGACTGTGGCTCAACCAGAATGAAAATGTAGCGAACACCCTAAATTTCATTTTCGGAAAACTCGGTCTCACAAGCACGGAAGTCGATCCGGTTTTTCTCGTGCATTACTCCGATAGCATGATTTCGCCCTGGCGCTACTATTTTCAGGGTCTGGAATATTCCTTCGGCGCCGGCGTGTTAGCCCTGGCGCTGGCCGGTGTTCTTTGCGCTTTGTGGCGGCACCGTCCAAGCGAAGTGATGATGTTGAGCTTCCTCATTCCAGGATTCATCGCCATCTCCGCCTCAAAAACATTAACCGGGTTTCACTATCTGTTGCATTTGTTGGCCCAATGGTAAGTCTTGCAGTGGGTCTTATTCTGGGGCTGGTTTCCGGTT
>SZPB01000441.1 GCA_030263535.1 Cytophagia bacterium CHB2 | reverse complement strand
ATTTGAAAAACCGATGCGACAATTTCCAGTTACACGGGAAGATTGGAGCCGAGTGGTGAAGCCTTACGAATACAATCGCCGCGCGACGTGGCGGGTTGTAATGTCCGATCTGGCGCTGGGTGAAAAAGAACTGGTGCGTGTGGGCATTTCATTGGCTCAAAATGGCGCGCTGGCAGAAGACGTGCGGGCGCTGGTTCCCAAAGCGAGCTACGGAAGAATGAAAGTGCTGGGCGCGCCTGAGCCGCCGCCGGAGAATTTTGCCGAATGGCTCGAATCCGGAACCAACGATTGGGATTTGCAGCACACGCGCGCATGCTTGCAAAGCAACCGGCAGCATTCTCCTCTTGCAGCCGCGTGGGAAAACTTGAACGGCGAAAAAGCGCCGGAAACGGTATTACTGTTTATGCACGCTGCGTCAGAAGAAAAGATTCTTTCGAGTTGGCAATATGCACAAAAGAATAATGCCCATTTGCAGGCTGTGTTCACCACCGCAATGATTGCCGCGGGCTCGGCATTCGCAAAAGCGGATTTGCTAAAAAGCATTCTTCCCGCGGAAGACCAATGGTCAATTGGCATTGCCATTCCCGGTTATCGCCTCGGACAAGTCGGATTGGTGCGCATGCTGGTGAGTTATTTGGACAAGATCGGTATTGCTGCGCCGCTGATTTGGCGTTATCAGATTCCACAGGAATTGATCAATGAAGGCTCATCAACCGCAGATTGGATGCTCGACGCCAGCAGGCAGCTTGGCGCGTTGCTGTGCGACGGCCTCGGCGATGCCATTCTTGTAGAAGGCGCGATCAAACCAGCGGAGGCCTTGCGCTTCAGCTACAATCTCCTGCAAGCCGCGCGTTTGCGCATTTCCAAAACCGAATTCATTTCATGTCCGAGTTGCGGCCGCACCCTGTTCAATCTGCAAACCACGACCGAACGCATCAAATCCAAAACGAGCCATTTGAAAGGCGTGAAAATCGCAATCATGGGTTGTATCGTGAATGGCCCGGGCGAAATGGCGGACGCGGATTTCGGTTACGTCGGCACCGGCCCGAAAGTGGTGAGCTTGTACGTGGGCAAGGAATGCGTGCAACGCAATATTCCCGAACACGAAGCGGATGCGCGATTGATAGATCTGATCAAAGCGCATGGCAAATGGGTGGAGCCGGCGTAGATTGCGGATTGGGGATTGTGCGTTTAGGGCCATAAGCCGCTCAAAGTTAGAATAAAATTCTGAAAGTTTGTCGCAGAATAATTTGTCGGCAGAACGATTCAAAATAATTCTGCCGATAAATCATCCTGCCAAAGTTTTTTTCGGCGATACTCGGCAACTTCGGCGCATTTCGGTAGAAAAACTTTATCGCTGATGGTCACCGGAGACACCGAATTTCGCCGACCAGTTATTTGCTGCTTCGCAGAAGCTTTGATTTACAGCTTGTCTGCAAATCGGGGTAGCTTCTCAGAGGTGAAATACTTCTGATTTTTTTCAATAACAGACCATGATTTCGTGTCGGATTTGCCGATGCAGCGGCAGATGCACCTGAGGCTCGCGCATGCCACCTTCCCGCCTACAATCAGCCATACTCGATCCTCGGCCTTTGATCCTGGAATTCATCTCGACCGCGAATCTCGCTGTCTTTGATGATACGATCTTCAATGATCTTGCCGTGCGACTCTTTCGTTACCAATTTCGCCACAACGCCGTCTATCGAAGATTTTGTCTGCAAGCCTCGCCGGCGGTGACCGAACCCAAAACCTGGCGCGAGATTCCCGCGGTCACCACCAGCGCATTCAAGTACGTGCCGCTCGCCTGCTTTCCGCCGGAGCATGCGGTTGCCGAGTTTCACACCAGCGGCACCACGATGCAGCACAGCGGCAAGCATTATTTTCAGGATTTGATGTTTTACCGCAGCGCGCTGTTGCGCAGTTTTCGCGCTTATTGCCTGCCCGATCGCGAAAAAATGCGCATGCTCTTTCTCGGGCCAACAGCCGGTCATTTTCCGCATTCATCATTGGGTTACATGTTCTCCGCGGTACGCGACGAGTTTGGCGCAGAGGGCAGCGCCGCGTTTTTCACGTCTGAAAAGTTAATGTTGCCAGACTTTTTTGGTGCTCTCGATTCAGCCATGCAAAAGCAAGAGCCGGTTTTTATTTTGGGAACAGCTTTCAATCTTCTGCAATGTGTTGATGAATTGCAGGCGCACGGACAGCGTATGACGTTGCCGGCAGGCAGCCGCATTCTGGATACCGGCGGCTACAAAGGCCGCACGCGCGAAGCGCCGCGCGCGGAGTTTCAAAAATTGCTTTGTGAAAACTTCGGCATCACAAAAGAGTTTTTGTTGAATGAATACGGCATGACGGAGTTAAGCTCGCAATTCTACGAAAGCCAGTTGCCCGGCCTGCCGTTGCAGGACGAAAGAGACAATATCAAATTCATGCCGCCGTGGGTGCGCGTGCTGGCAGTCAATCCGGAGAATTTGCAGCCCTTGCCCGCTGGTGAAATCGGCATGCTGCGCATTTTTGATTTGGCCAATGTTGATTCTGTGCTGGCGATTCAAACCGAGGATTTGGGTCGGGCGTGGCAGGATCGTATCGAATTGCTAGGACGCGCCAGTGGCGCGGAATTGCGCGGGTGTTCGTTGCTTACTGAAAGTATTGTGTGAGGATGACGCGACGGTAAAACCCAATCTGAATCCGATGTAGAGAGCTTCCCACGGATGAAAGCGGCCCGCTGATTTTCTCGGCCTTCCGTTGGAAGAGTTTTTCTTTAGCCACGGATGAACACTGATTTTCACGGATTTCTTGTGTTTTAGAACAATTCTTGCAGAAAAATGAATCCGTGTTTGATCCGTGTAAATCAGTGGCTAAAAGTCTGCACCAGACTTCAGTCAAGGTGAAAACCGCAGCCCTACGAGCGGATAGATTAACGCCAACGGATAAAGCTTTATGTCTTTTCATCGGTTGGTCTTGATCTATCCGTTGGGATAATAAGTTAGAATTTTATTCCAATTTTGATTTTCTAATTCACATAACGAATGTCCAATAACCTTGCAATCATGAATTCTGAGAATGGCGATCTCGCACAGCAGCCGCATTTCGTGCCGGCAGCATCCGATCTCAAACGCATATCGCCAGCAGAGTTGACCAGCCTGTTGCTATCGTTTCGCCGGCCAGCCATTGGATTCGCAGAGAACGCTAACGAATGGCAGTGCCGCTCGGTGCAAGCCTGGCATGCAGTCGCGCGGGCGTGGGAAAATTGGCAATTCCCCGAAGCTGAAGTTGCTTTGCGACGATTGCAGGCGAATACGCGTATGAGCCTGCCGGTGTTGCGCGAGAGCATTGCCAATCATTTTCGTGAAATTACTGCGGATGCGATCAATGCTTGGCTCGATGAGGTTCGTGAAGCGCGGGCCGATGAACCCGATGCTATGAAGTATCCCTCATTGGTGTTCGTGATTGCCTCGGGCAACATTCCCGGCGCGGCTTTGCAGCAGGTTGTGCAGCTCTCTTTACTCGGCATTCCAACACTCGTCAAAAGCGCAAGCGCAGAACCGGATTTCATGCCGGCAGTTTTCTCAGCGCTGGCGCAACAAGACGCCGAAGTCGCTTCCCGGCTGATGGCGCTAAGTTGGCCGCGCGAAAATAACGCGGCAACGGCAGCTGTGCTGGCCTTGTCGCCGCGTGTGATTGCATTGGGCGATGATGACACCATGCAACAATTGCGCGCCGAAGCCGGTAGCGCGCTGATGCCGTTTGGTGATCGCTTCAGTGCCGCAATCATACACGCGAAATCCGTCAAGATTCAAGCGCTGCGCAAGCTGGTTTATGATTACGCCATGTTCGACGGCAAGGGCTGCCTCGCACCGCAAGTGGTGATGGTGATTGCCGAACAGTGGCCGGACGTCGAACAATTGGCAACACACTTTGCCGGCATACTCGCTGAGGAAAGCGCAAAATGGCCGGCTGGAAATTGGTCGGCTCAGGAACATGCGTTGATTCAACAATGGCGCGGGGAATGGCAGGCGCGCCGGGCGGCCGGCGAAAACATTGCGCTGTTTCAGCCCGCGGATACTTCCTGGACCGTGGTCGCTGCGGAGGAATTTGATTTAGAACAACGCATCGCGTTTCGCGCTGTGCGTTTGTTGTGGGTAAAAAGTTTCGACGACGTTATGTTGATACTAAAAAATTATTCCGCAAAAATTCAGGCGCTGGCAGTGGAGATTCAAGATCATGAACATGCGCAGTTGGTGCTCGATCTTGACGAACAGGAAGAAGTTTTGGGCCGCATTATTTGCGAGCCGGGCGCCTTGCAGCGGCCCGCGTTCGCGTGGATGGCAATCAGCAGACAGTGGTTTGAGTTGATCCATGGCGTGAAGCTGTGACGGTGTGAATCGGCGAAATGGAATTTTTTCTCGCGTTCGCGCACTCACTCCGTTTCTTGTCTCCCTTGATGATCTTAAAGATTATGCTAACGGATTTTCTAACCTATCTCTGTCAAACCTCGCCGGAGCCGCTCGGTCTCGAGATTGATCGCGCGCAGGGCATTTATTTGTTTACGCGCGAGGGCAAACGCTACATTGATTTTATTTCCGGCATCGGCGTTGCCAATATCGGCCATGGTCATCCCAACGTGCTGGCCGCGCTTCAGGC
>SZPB01000440.1 GCA_030263535.1 Cytophagia bacterium CHB2 | reverse complement strand
GCAATTCGATCATGAACATAAATTCGATGCCAATCGCGTCGTGTCCGGCTTGCGGCTCATGCTGTGGGGATTCTTCAAAAAACTGGTAATCGCCGATCGCCTGGCGCTCTATGTGAATGAAGTCTACAACAACCCGGCGGACTATACCGGATTGCCGGTCATCATCGCGACGTACTTCTTTGCGTTTCAAATTTATTGCGACTTCTCAGCGTACTCGGACATCGCGATCGGGGCCGCGCGCGTGCTGGGCTTCGATTTAATGAAAAACTTCCGGCAGCCGTATCTCGCGCAATCGATCGGCGAATTCTGGAAGCGCTGGCACATTTCGCTTTCCACCTGGTTTCGCGACTATCTCTACATCCCATTGGGAGGAAACCGCGTCAGCAGGCTGCGCTGGTACGTCAATCTGATGGCGGTTTTCTTGATCAGCGGATTGTGGCACGGCGCGAACTGGACCTTCGTCGTTTGGGGCGCTTTGCATGGGAGTTACTTTGTCCTGTCGCTTTTAACACAAAAACTGCGCGCGCATTGGGTTCAAGTTTTACGGCTCAACGCCCATCCGCGCTTTCACACCGTATTGAAAATGGCGATCACCTTCCATCTTGTGCTTTTGGCGTGGATTTTCTTCCGCGCGAACTCCCTGACGGAAGCACTGTTATTGCTGCAGCAAATATTCCGTCTCGAGTTGACGGCAGAACACTTGATGAGCGCCAATATCGCACTCAATCTTGGCGATTTTGCCATCGCGTTCGCCTCGCTTGGCAGTTTGCTGCTCTTCGATCTGCTCGATTCAAAAGGCCGCATGGGGCCGCGCCTCCTAACGCTGGCAAGGCCGCTGCGCTGGGCGGTATATTATTCCCTGATTCTGGCGGTTGTGCTGTTCGGCGTTTACCAGCACATTGAATTCATCTATTTCCAATTTTGACGGCGATGCTGCAACGCACGATTCTCTTTTCGATCTTGCTTCCGCCGGTCTATTTGGCCGCGTTGTTTCTTTTGTCGAATATCAGTTTCGGCAATGCCACGTTGATGAAACTGGCGTCACGCAACCCGGTTGATCCGGGTGAAGACGGTTTTACCTACCAGCGTTTTGCAGAAATCGAACAGGTTAAGAATGTCGATATTCTGTTTCTCGGCTCATCGCATTGCTATCGCACCTTCGATCCCAGAATTTATGCCGAGCACGGTTTGAAGACTTTCAACATGGGATCATCCGGACAAACGCCGTTGAACACTTATTATTTGCTGCAGCGTTATTTTGACCAACTCAATCCCAAGTTGATTGTCTTTGAGCTTTATTATGATCTCTTTCGCCGTGATGGATTAGAGGCTTATTACGATCTAGCTGTAAATCTGCCCTTCAGCGTGGAATTGCTGCAGATGGCGCTGGCGACGCGCAACCCCAACGGCATCAATGACGCTGTTTCGCGCTGGCTGGCAGAGGCAACGGACAACACACCGGAGGTTGTGCAAAAGCCGCAACCCGGCGAGCGCTACATTGCCGGCGGCTTTGTTGAATACACAAAATTGCGTTTGAAAGATTACCAGCCCAATCCCAACCGTACTAAAAAAACACTGGTGATGGTCGAGAATCAATTTGAATATCTCGACAAAATTGCGGCATTCGCGCAGAGCAAGGGTGTTAAAATCGTCTTCGTCACGCAGCCGGAGCTGAAGGCGACGGTGGCAGCCTTCATGAATTATCCGGAAATTGTGGCCCGTTTTGCAGAGGTCGCCAGAAAGCGCGGCGTGCAATATTTCAACTTCAACGAAATGCCGCAGAATTTCGACGTGCCCGAGTACTATTACGATCGCGAACATTTGAACATGCAAGGCGTCGCCCTCTTCAATCAGGCCTTGCTACAAGTATTAACGGAAGCTGGATATATCCCGCGACAATACAATGATTGAATGACATGAAAGCAAATCAACATCAAAAACCTCCGGTTCTGATTTTGGGTGGATCATCGAATGCCTTGTCTGTCGCGCGCAGCCTGGGCAGCCGGGGCATCGCAGTTTATCTTTCCGTGCTCAATCAAAACTGCGCGTGCTACACCAAGTATGCCAAAAAACTGTTTCCCATTGCAGACAAGAAAAGTGTCAGCGAGTTTTGGGCTGAATTGATGCTGGGTCCAAAAAGCGCGGCGTTGCACGGCAGCGTTCTCTTTCCCTGCAACGATGATGGCATCGAATTCTTGGCCAATTTTCGCAAGGAGTTGCAGCAACACTACATTCTCGACGAATCCAATCCCGAGTTGCACTTGACGCTGCTCAACAAGCGCAAGACCATGGATCTGACCAACGCGCTCGGCCTGCCCACGCCGCGCTTCATTCCCGTGGAAACCGAGGCCGATCTTGGCAACATCGATCCCAATCTCATGTTCCCGGTGATCGTCAAGCCGCAGCATTCGCATCTGTTTCAAAAGGCGTTCAATCAGAAAAAATTGTTCTTCGTGCACAATGCCGAGGAGCTGCACATGCGCTTGCGGCAGGCGTTGGACAAGCAGTTGATGACGATCGTGACGGAATTCATCCCAGGGCCTGATAGTCTTTTGGGAAGTTATTACACCTACATCGACGCCAAAGGGAATCCGCTGTTTCATTACACCAAGAAAGTCGTGCGGCGCTTTCCCAAAAACAACGGCCAGGGCACGTATCACATCACGGCCTGGGATCCGGAAATCGCCGAAGTGGGTTTGAAATTTTTCCGCGGCATCAATTTTCGCGGCTTGGGCAATGTCGAATTCAAACGCGATTTGCGCGACAACAAGCTGAAGATTATTGAATGCAATCCCCGCTTCACCGCGGCGCACGAGTTGCTGGTTAGATGCGGCATGGATATATCCCTGGCGATTTACAACCACCTGACCGGCTTGCCGGTGCCGCATCTCAATTCCTACAAGCAGGGCATGACGTTGTGGTTTCCGTATCGCGATTTCATGGCTTACAAAGAACTAAAGTCTTTGAATGAAATCACTCTGGGGCAATGGTTGAAGAGTTTGATTCACACGCAACAAGTGGTTCCCCATTTTCGCTGGCTGGACCCCATGCCCACGCTTGCGCCGTTTTTGCTGTCGGTGAAGAGTAGAATATTGCGATGAAGAGGGGTTTATCGTATCGGAGTGTTGCTCGCGCGGCAACACGAATCGAGCCGCTTCAAGGGGATAAAAATAACGGTGGGATATTCTTGCGCTTCATCCAAAAATCGCATTTGTGTAGACTCAATCTCATCACGATCAATTTGCCTGCAAATTTGACCTCGTCGTGATCACATTTACAGACAAATTGATCAAAAAGTGAGCTTTTGCGCTATTTCAAAATCTTCATCTCGCGGGTCAGAATTGTGCCTTGCGCTTCCATCGTGTAGTAATAATTTCCAGCAGGCAAGTCTTTTGCCTGAAAAACTATCCGGTACTGCCCTGCCGGCTGCCGGGCATCTAGAAGTGTCGCCGCCTCCTGCCAATCTTCTGTCATTACTTTCAAGCGAACGCGCATGGCGGAATTAAGGCTGAAAAGAATACTAGTCTGACCATAAAATGGGTTGGGATAGTTCTGCTCCAACCCAAAAGCCAGCGGCTCGTTTGGCGCGGATTCTTTGCCGCTTGAAACGATCTTGTGGGTATCATTGCATGAGGCCAATGCAAAAAATCCCAAGACCAGCAATACTGTTTTGCGCATCATTATAACTCCAAAGATAAGACGCCATCAAAATGCCAGCTCGGCAACAATGCGCGGGTATACCGCGCCACGTTGAGTGCAAGAAATCTCATGCGGATGCCGCCGCCGCAGGTGAAATAGGAGTTTTTAGGGCCAAACGTATCTGCAAAATATCCGGCACGCAAACGCAGAACACCTCCGACACCGGCTTCGCCGCCGAGGTGTACGTAGTCAAGCGTTGAGGGCTCGTGCAGTTGTTTTTCAAGATCAGAAGCCAGCTTGAATTCCAGGATTCCAACCTGGATTGGTGAGTACGCCAGGCCGATCATCAGTTTCGTCGGAAGGGGATCAGTAGACTCTTCAAGGGCCGAGTAAAGTTCTGGGCCCACATTCAAAAGAGATACTGCAAGCGAGAGTCCCGCCTCGTGAGACGGATCAAGTGGACTACCAGTAAACTCGCGGTTGCTAAATGAGGGCAGGCCGGGTATTAAGTTTTGGATGAAGACTCCGGCATCCATCATGATACCTAATCTGTTAGGCAGCGTCAATTTGTATTCATAACTATGTTGATTCCGAAAGTCTTTAATGTCCTCCCAAACCCTTCTTTGCACCACACTGATGCCCAGACCCAAAGCGAGATTATTTCGAACCGGCAAGGCATAGGAAATCTTGCCCACCCAGTCGAATTCGCTTGTTATGCCGCGAATATCGCCGTCTTCAGAAGTTACGAATTGTTTCCCTGCCCAAAACAAATTTGCCGATACCGCAAACGCGCCGGTTGAGCCGAATGGGCGCGATATTCCTATAAAAGAATGCGCGATGTCGCCAAAAACGGGAATAGGTTTGACAAATGATCCCACAGCCGTAAACGATTTCGAAAACGCCAATGCCGCAGGATTGTGATAGGCCGAAAAGGCATCGCCCGTCAACGCAGTTCCCACGCCGCCCATGGCATTGGAGGTTGCCGAGGGTTGCAGCAACAAGAAACGTGCAGTGGT
>SZPB01000439.1 GCA_030263535.1 Cytophagia bacterium CHB2 | reverse complement strand
TAAAGTCGGTTTACCGCTCCAACAAAATGATGCGCCTCTTCGAGAATCCTGGCTTCACTCAGCGTCTCGTGCGCACGTTTCAATCGCTGGTGAATCGCCTGTTTCTGATTTTCCGTCATATTGGCACGCCTTCACTCTGAATTGAATCATATAGTGGTGTAATATTCAAAGGTTCGGCATGCCATCGCTCTCGTTGGCGCACAATCAAGTTGATAAGCTGATCATGCTGCAATTCAATCGCATAAATTTGATTACTGATCGCGCGCTTCAATTCATACGTTACTTGCTGCGGCACCAACACCAGCAAATCAATATCCGACTCTGCGGTATCCTCGCCGCGCGCTACGGAGCCGTACAAAATGACGTCGGCGTGCGGCGCAGCTTTGCGAATAGCCGTGGCGCAGAGCTTTAATAACCCCGCTCTATTTGAATGCTGCTTTTGCCACTCTTGATAACTTTGCATAGCGTGTTAATCTCAACAAAACGATGCCTTTTCTTTTGCTCGTGACAATTTTAGGGCATTCCGTCTAAAAAATCAAGGGCTTGTTAACAATGGCCTCGCGCGGCTTACTTGTTTGTAACAGGCAAAAAGACTTTCTTTGTTTCTTGCAGCCCCACCCAAATTGCCTCTCTCCCTTCTTTGCGCTCGATAGCCACGAAGAATTGCAGCAGCCACGCGCGGTGCGAGGGGTTCGTTGGTGCAGATGAAATGCTTTTTGGCAAGATAGCATTGATCGAAGAGAAATCGTGCCTGTCAGCAAGTTCATTTCACTTTCACAATTCCACTCCTCACGGTGATTGCGGCTAATTGCTGAGTTGTTGCACGCCTATAGCGTTTCGTGCGTGCGCGCTTGGGTACCGGCTTTTTCTTGGAGACAAAAGCCTGTTGCAACCCCAACTCTTTCCTCCTCTTTGCCGGCAAACCCGCAGCCACGAGTTGATACGATTCGCGTAGCAATAGCTTGAGCATTGCCGCCGGCAAGGCTTTTGGCTTCGTTACCAAAACCCAATTGTAGCGGGCGAGATATGGCGCGGGCGCGATGCCCTCTTTGCTGATCAACGTTGAAAACAGCCAGGGCGTTGTGCGGAAGGAAACATGCGAGATGTCGGGAAGCTCGAACAATGCGAACATCTTATTGCCTACCGAAAAGACGAGATTGCTTTCCCATTTGACGTCTTCGGTGACGTGCGGTAATTTGCGGCAGAAGGCGGCGAAGGTTTTGAAGCTCATATGAAATCATCCGGCAAGTATCTGATGTGCAATTTGAGATCGAGACGACGACAAGCCTTTTCGAGAACTTGAAAATAGGGTGCCCAACCGGGCGTCGCACGCGGTCGCGCATAAAAAGTCAGCGCGGCGACTCCCCTGCGCGTGAGTTGTGCAATGATTTTTTGTGCCAGTTTCGTGACTTCTGCGGGAGAAAGCGCATGATCATAATACGGAATTTTCATTTGCGGCGTGAGCAGGCCATATCTTCCCGACAAGATCAGCATCGGTTTACCAGCGCGCTGGCTCTCACGCCAAACCCAACGAATGCGCCGGCTGAAATATCTTTCCAACGCGGGCAATTGCCCATGAGATCTGCGCTTGCGTTTGCAGCATGTCGTACAAAAGTATTCCACCGGCGCAAGTCAGCTTTTCTTATTTTGCAAGCCCGATTTCTCCAGTTCATTTTGTAAGCCGCCGGTGAGCATCAATGCCCACATTCTCCAATCGCCGAGAAACGAAAAAAGCGGATACGTGAAGGTTGCGGGTCGATTTTTCTCCAACAAGAAATGCCCGATCCACGCGAAACCATAACCGGTCAACAGCGCCGTGAGCAAAAACCAAAATTGCTGCGTGACAAGGGCATAGATGATTTGCACCAAAGCCAGCGACGTTCCGATGAAATGCAGCCAGCGATTGGCCGGCGCGGCATGCTCGCCGAGATAGAACGGCCAGAATTCTTTGAAGGTTTTAAATTGTTCGGGCATGTGAAATTCCTCCTCAACTGGTTGGTTTGAAGCGGCAACAGGATCCCGTGCGTTGTTCTCTGATTTTTACGAACGATTCATTTGCAATGTCATTGAGAAGACCTCTTGTGAAATATCAGGCGCGGTGCTTGGATATTCACAGGATCCTTTCAGGATGACAACCAAAGAGGATTTGGGTTTGCAAGCTTATACTGCATCAATCCCGTAGCCTATTTCATCAGTTCATTGACAAAAAAATACAACGCATGCAAATGATCAACATGATCGGGCGCGGTGTTGCCGGCAAAGCCGAGCACGGCAAAATGATGCTGCCGGGACTCGCTGATTTGCTGCATGCCGAGCGGGCCCCACTCGAGCACAGGGCGGCGCTTCATGTCGAGTTCCTGCAAGATAAAATCCGTTGCCTCCGTGGTGCTGACAAACGTGCCGGGGAAAATTTCAGAATGCGTGATTAAAAACTTCTTGCTGGAATTTTCGGCGGCGGCCTCACGCGCGAAACGCACGAATGCTGCCAACTCATTGGCTTGAATCTCGCCGCCTTCCGCCAGAACTTGGTACTCAGGAACGTAACTCGCGTGAATGCCGTCGAGCAGTAGAATGGCGTCAACTCGGACATAATTTTGCGGCGTGCTGAGGATCTTGCGAATCGCGCCGTAGCCCGCGCTGAAGCCGCTCAAGATGATGCGTTTGATCGTAATCGGATTTGCAAGCTGTGTTTGCAGGCTATCATGCACGACATGCAGCAATGCCGGAAATATGGTGGAATCTTCGAAGGCTCTGCCATAAACGCCCGAGCCAGAGCCCAGATGGATGGTAGCCGTGAGTAAGGCGTTGCGATGATGAAGCGCAGCGTATTGCGTGGGAAATCCGGCGCCGTGAAAATGTACAAGTAAATCAAAGTTCCGCGCTTTTCTTCGGTTCTCAGGCAGGAAAACCTTGACGGGCCTGGGCAACAGCGTCGCAATCTCGAATTGCATGCCGGCATAAGCCTGTTCGGGAATGCGCTGATGCAATCGGGTATTCTCGATCATCGGTGAGGGATTTTGAGGCCGCGGTTTCAAGCTGTCCGGCTGTTGGCCGCGAGCGGGCAGGGTTATCTGTAACAGTGCAACCGGAATCAACCAAAATTTCATGCCGGCATACTCACAATTGATCCGCGACGGCTTGGCCGTCGCATGAGCTTGCTATTCTATTTAGAGTTGAATCGTTGCAAAAAAAGCGAAGATCTTTCCAACTGATAGAAAAGCCAACTGATATAGCCTCCCGCATCCGTTGGTTTTTTCTATCCGCTGGAAATTTTCTTTTTGGTTGCGGCTCGTTCGCGTTGGGAAATTGATGATCAAAAGCCAAACCAAGCTTGAGGTTCTTGTACAACTCAACAACAAAAGCCGGGGCGGAACTGGCATCACTCACGCTCCAACCATTTTTTTGCGTTGCGCAACTGCCGTTTCACTTGCGCCAACGCCGTACCGCCAATGGCATTACGCCGCTCGACGCTGACGCGCGCATCAAAACAATGCAACACCTCCTCATCGAACGCCGGATGCAATTCCTGCCAAAACGATAACGGCAATTCATGCAGGCTGCAGCGCCGGCGTTCAGCTTGTTGCACGGCCTGCGCGACGATATGATGCGC
Source organism: Cytophagia bacterium CHB2 (assembly GCA_030263535.1). Taxonomy (NCBI): domain Bacteria; kingdom Pseudomonadati; phylum Bacteroidota; class Cytophagia; species Cytophagia bacterium CHB2. Next base: position 1,071 of record SZPB01000439.1, on the reverse strand, counting down.
TTTACGAAATGGAATGCCTTTGCGCACGAGATAGTCAGCAACATCCGTTGCGAACAGGCTGCTGTCCAGCGCGGCTGTCATGTTCTCCGGCCGGAAACGGCTGGTTACCAGCGCGCCGGCAAACACGTCAAGGCAATCCTGCGCGATTTGCAAAGCTTCGAACACGATTTTCTTGTCTTCCTGCAAATCGCGATTGTACGTTACCGGTGTGCCTTTTTGCAAAGTCATGATCGAAGTCAAAAGGCCAGTTGCCACACCAGCTTTGCCGCGCACCAGTTCGAAGGCATCGGGGTTTTTTTTGTTCGGCATCATGCTTGAGCCGGTGGCGAACTTCTCGCCGGGATCGAGAAAGCCGAATTCCTGCGTGCTCCACAAAATGAAATCATGCGCATACCGGCTCAAGGTTACACAAACGTCGGCGCAGACAAACGCGATTTCATTGCAGAAACTGCGCGTGCCGGTAGCATCAATCGAATTCGCTGCAATGCGCGCAAATCCCAGTTCAACCGCCAGCAGACGACGGTCAATCGGAAACGCGGTGCCGGCCACGGCGCCTGCACCCAAAGGCAACTCATCGACTCTTTGCAAGAACTGCTGCAATTGCTGGTGATGGCGACGCAATGCTTCAAATGCCGAAAGCAAATAATGCGCAAGCCGCACCGGCTGCGCTTGTTGCGTGTGAGTATAACTGGGAAGGATGATCTCTAGCGAGGCTTCAGTTTGTTGCACGATCGCATTCACGCAAGCATGCAGCGAGGATTGCAAGTCACAGGCTTTACGTTTCAAATAAAGGCGAAAGTCGGTGACGACTTGATCATTGCGGCTGCGGCCGGTGTGAATTTTCGCGCCAGCGTCACCGGCAAGTTCCGTCAGCCGGCGTTCGATTGCGACGTGAATATCCTCGTCTTGCGGCAGGAATTGAAAATGATTGGCGTGAAACTCTGCGGCAATGCGTTGCAATCCGTTTTGAATGCGTTTCTCCTCCGCCGCAGACAAAATTCCGGCGACGCGCAAGGCCTTGGCCCACGCCTGATTGACGCGAATGTCTTCCTGCCACAACCGCCCGTCGAT
>SZPB01000438.1 GCA_030263535.1 Cytophagia bacterium CHB2 | reverse complement strand
CAGATATAACTCATAAAACTTTTTGCCCTCACCCATATTTTTTTCGAGAAATTGCGGGAAGGCCGCTTCGAGCTTTTCAACGTCGGCGCCGGGCGCGAGCAAAAGATACGTGACCAGCCAATTCGAGCCCCAATTGGTGCGCGCCCGTTCGTCTTCAATCGTGATCACGGAAAAGAGCGCGTCGAATTGCAGATGCGAAGTCTTGGGAAGGTTTTCCAACACGCCGGTAACTTTGAGTTGCCGCTCGCCTTGTAAAAATGATTTGCCAATCACGTCGTCCGTGCCGAAAAGCTTTTGCGCCGTCTCTTGTGTAAGCACGGCGCTGTTCGGTTCGTTCAGCGCGGTGGCGCGGTCGCCGCGGCGCAGCGCAAAATCAAAAATCGAAAAGAACGCCGGATCAGTCCAAAACGTTTTCTCGACGATGATCTGTTTGGAATCGTTGCGCAACACCGTTCCGCCGTTCACAAAGCGTACGAAATCGACGATCTCCGGATAAATTTCCTGCAGCGCCGGGCCCATGGGATACATCGAGAGCGCGACATGCTGCGGGCTGATGCCTTCGAAGCTTTGCACTTCGTTCAGCCGGTAAATGCGTTTCCCCTTTTGGTGGAACCGGTCAAAACTCATCTCGTTGCTGATGAAAAGATAAATCAACAAACAGGCGGCCAAACCCACAGCCAAACCGAGAATGTTGATAAAGGAATAAACTTTTTGCTTCCACAAATTGCGAAAGGCAATTTTGAGATAGTTTTTGAACATGACGTCTCCATTTCGGATTTGGGATTGCGAATGTTAGATTGATCGTTCAGGCCGTAATCCAAAATCCACAATCCGCAATCATTCGCACCGCAACGTCTCCACCGGATTAACCAGCGCGGCCTTGAGCGAACGATAGCCGATCGTCAATAGTGCCAGCGAAATGGTAAACACAAAAGACAATGCAAAAATATCCAAAGACCAGCTCACACGATAAGCAAAGTCCTGCAACCAACGATTCATGATAACATAAGCAAGCGGACCGGCAAGGAGATTGGCGACGACGATGAGTTTCAAGGTTTCACGCGACAATAGGCCGACGATTCCCGGCGTGGTAGCGCCCAGCACTTTGCGGATCCCAATCTCTTTGGTGCGCTGCGCCGCGATAAAAGAAATCAAACCGAACAAACCAAGGCAGGCGATAAATATTCCCAATCCGGCGGCATAAGCCGACATTCTCTGCAACCGCATCTCGCCTTGATAACGCTGCGCCAAACGATCATCAAGAAAAGAATAGGTGAAGGGATGATCCGGGTCGAGTTGCCGCCATTTTTCCTCTAAAAATTGCAGCGTAGCTTGCAGGTTTTCCGAACGCACGCGCACGGAAAAAACCGTCATCCATTCCGCCGGCGGTATAAAAAGCACCAGCGGGCCAATGCGTTCGTGCAACGAGCGGAAATGAAAATCTTTCACGACACCGATCACCGGCGAGGCCGGGCGGTTAATTCCAGACATGGCGATTGTTTTGCGCAACGGCTCATTCCAATGCAATTGCCGGGCAGCTTCTTCGTTAATCAAAAACGCGCGCGTGCTGTCGCCGGCAAATTCCTTCGAAAAACCGCGGCCCTGAGCAATCGGTATCTCGTAGGCAGCGAGAAAATCATGATCAACAGCAAGAATGCGCGTTGGAGGCGCCTGGCCGGGTGAAAAACCTTCAGGCTGGGTGGGAATCCCCCAGTCGCTGCCGCCCGGCAGATTCGCCGAGGCTGAAACCCGCACAACATTCGGATGTTGCATCAATTCGTGTTTCACCAATTCATAGTTTTTGGCCAGCACCGGGTTTTGAATCGGAATCGTGAGAATTTGCTCGGCATTATATCCCAGATTTTTTTCTCGCATGAACTGCGCTTGCCGATAGATAACGCCGGTGGCTATGAGCAAAAAAGCAGATAATGCAAATTGAAAAATCACCAGGCCATTGCGCAATGCAGATTTACCCGTGGCGCGATCAGCCGACATTCGCAGAGCGTTGGTTGGGCGAAAGGCCGACAGCACCAGCGCCGGATAGCAACCGGCCAGCGCGCCGACGAGCAGCGTGAATGCCAACGCTGCTAGGGTGAGTAACGGATTTTCCAGCCAGTCCAGCATTAGCGATCTATCCACCAATAGATTGAATGCCGGTAACAGAAACTCTGCCAAGCTGATTGCGAGTATGGCGGCAAACACGCATAACAAAATCGCCTCGACGAGAAATTGGCCGGTGAGTTGCCGGCGTTGCGAACCGAGGACCTTGCGCACGCCCACTTCTTTCGCTCGGCGCGCGGCTTGTGCTGTGCTAAGATTGATAAAGTTGATGGCGGCGATGATAAGCACGAACAGCGCGACGCTGGCAAAGATGTAAATCTGCGCCATATCCGAATTAGGCGACAATTCCCGAAATAGATGTGAATGCAAATGAATTGCTGTCAGCGGTTGCAGAAATGGCGTGAAACGCGCAGCAGCCTCGCCCATGTTTTGCTGTAACACAGTCGAGATCTTGGTGGCCACGGCATTGGGCGAAGCACCCGCTTGCAGCAACACGTACGTATAGAATTGATTCCATTGAATCCAACTGTCGCGTTGGGGATGTTCAAGGCTCGCCATTGACAGCAAAAAATCGAAATTGAAATGAGAATTGGCGGGGATATTGTCCAGCAAGCCGGTGATGAGATATTCCACGCGATTGTCAACGGTGAGCGTCTGGCCGACAGGATTCTCATTGCCAAAATACTTTTGCGCAAAATCGCGCGTCACGACGAGTGTGTGTGGCGCGGTCAACGCTGTGTGCCGGTCGCCGTGCAGCAGTGGAAAACTGAAAACGCGAAAAACCGTAGAGTCGGCGAACAAGCCATTCGCTTCATAAAAACGCGTATGGCCTCGACTCAACAAAATCTGCCCGGCGATCACGAAGCGCACCGTCTCCTCCACTTCGGGCACATCTTTTTTTACCGCCAATCCCCACGGGCCGTTCACCTTTGCGATGCCATCGAATGACGCACCTTGCATGCGCGTTGCCAAACGATAAATGCGCTCTTTGTTCGCGTGATAGTCGTCAAAACTAAGCTCGTGTTGCACATAAAGCAAAATTAACAGGCAACACGCCATGCCCACCGCCAAGCCGGCAAGATTGATTACGGTATGGCCTTTTTGCTTGTGCAAATTGCGTAAAGCGACTTTGAGATAATTTTTGAACATAACTTGCCTCCGGGTTGTTCGCTTTCGAATCACATACACGGCGCGGCCAGGCTTGTTTGTGAGCGCAAACCGAAGCTACGCCGGTCGCGAGAAGCGGTCTGGCCGGCGCAACAAAAATTCTGGTTCAGCAAAAATGAGGCGGCTTGTCAAGCACGGCCACCTCCGTGGCGGTGAGGTTTCGACTCATTCCTTGCCGCGCACAAGCTTGAGCAGCGCCGCGGTCGCGCGTGCATCATCGCTTTGACCCAACCAGAAGATTGCCTCTTTGCGCACCGCCATGTTGCCGTGCTGCTCTGCAATCTCGATGAGCATGGGAATGCCTTCATCGTCCGGCAATTGCGTGAGCGCAAAGATCGCCTGTTTTTGAATCTCGGTATCGGCGTCGCGCTGCACGGTTTCTTTTAATAAAGCGGAAGCCCGCTTCGAGGCCTTCTGCGCCAGCCAGAACAACGCTTCTTTGCGAACCTCACGATCTTTGGCGTTGCGGGCCAATTCGATCAAGGTCTCCTCAGCCTCCGGTGCACGCATCTGACTCAAAGCAAATACGGCCTGTTTGCGCAGTTCCATGACCTCGGAGGCTTGCGCCATCTTTTGCAGCAGCCGCAAGGCGCTGACTTCCTGGCTCTGGCCCAACCAAAACAGCGCTTCTTTACGCACGGAAATGCTGTGATGCTTTTCGACAACCTCATGCAAGATCGGTGTGCCCTGTTTATCGGGCAATTGCGTCAGCGAGAACACAATGTGCTTTTGCAACCCCGCGTTGTTGTTCTTGTAAACAAGCTCCTTCAACAGGGCAACCGTTCGCTGCGAGCCTCTTTGCGCCAGCCAGAAAATCGCTTCTTTGCAAACCTCGCGATCATCCGGACTGTTCGCCAATTCGAACAACGCCTCTTCAGTTTCGGCGATTGGCATTTGGCTTATCGCAAACACCGCCAGTTTCCGCACCTCGGTGGCATGGTCAGACTTGGCCGTTTGTTTTAATATGCGCAACGCCTCCGGGTCCTCACCCTGGCCCAGCCAAAACGCGGCTTGCTTGCGCACGGTCGCCGCTTCATTGCCCAGCAATATTCCTGCAAGAAACGTGCGCCGCCGCACAGACTCATGGTGCAAACCAGCAGCGCCAACCAACTCTTCTTTTATTTTGGCGGGCGATGCCTGACGATAAAGCCTCTCGATCAAAGCAAAACTTGACTCATCGCTCGCCGGCCCGAGCCATAACAACGTCAGGCCCTCAAAATCAACGCTTAACTCAAACGTGCTTTCCTTGATCTCAACCAATGCGCCATCGCGCGGATCAAAATTAAAAAATAAGCCCAGGTCTTTTACAATTTTGGGGCGAAATTTCTTCTCGGAATATGTGGGTTTGGGCAACGGCATTTCGACGCCGTAGATCAGTTCGGATAAACTTTTTCCAGGCCCGCGCTGAACCCTGCCGTTCTTAAAGTGCATACTTCCAATCGTAGAGCTTTCCTCCAGTGCTCGCTTGATAC
>SZPB01000437.1 GCA_030263535.1 Cytophagia bacterium CHB2 | reverse complement strand
CAAACCGGTGAATGTGCCGGCCAGCAACTAGTTTGCTGTTACCTTGAAAAGTATGTCCCACACAGTCATCCAGAATGGAACTTGTGAAGTTACGGGCATTATGCCGAGTACTTCACAAGATTCATCTGAATGACATTTTGAGCGGGTACTTCTACAAATTTTAAGGTAACCGTCCACTCGAAAAAACTACGGCGCATACCAATAACTAAAGTCCAACAAATAAAACTCTCGCAGTGTATCGGTTGAACTTAATCCGCCCGCTAAAAAATTTTGCAAGAATTTAGCTAAATGAACCCAGAACAAAAAAACCGCCCACAGAAATAGAAATCCCACAGAAATTAAGCTTTTTGAGTTCAATTCAGTGGGATTTCCATTTCGGTGAGCGAAAACTTCAAACGGCTAAATTCTTACAAAATTTTTGACCACGAATCGGAATCCCACAAAAAATTTGCTTTCACTTTTTTGTGGGATTCTCACTTTTGTGGACCAGGCCGTGGAAACTGATCGTAGAGCTTCATCCCAAAGCTTACAGGTCAGTTTGTCTAAAAACTGCTGTAGCTTCTAAAAGCTACAAAACCATCTGAAAACAATCACCAATTGCTTTTCAAGATGCGCTTGCGTATCATGTGCGAGAACTCATCCGCGGGCTTATTGCATGCTCAGAATTCGTCAACTTATTCTCACTGCCATTTTCATCGCCCTGGCCATTGCTGGCGGTCTCACGCTTTTTGCATTTCCCGGAGTTGAGGTTGTTACTGCCACGGTTTTTCTGGCGGGTTTCATGTTGGGCGTGATGCGCGGTTTCATTGCCGGTGTCATCGCCGAATTTCTCTATACGCTTTTTAATCCGCTTGGCCCGGCGGCGCCGCCGCTTATGATTGCACAAATTGCCGGCATGGCTTTGAGCGGGCTTGCCGGCGGCTTCACAGCGAAGTCCTTTACCAAACGCTTCCCTCCCATTCCGGTTTTTACTGCGCTGGGCATTTTCTTAACTTTGTTTTTTGATCTGGCCACGACATTGGCGTTTGGCCTCACGATCAAGCAAACGTTCAGCGGCTTTCTGGCGGCCTTGACGATCGGCGCGCCGATTTATCTCACCCATCTCGCCACGAATACGTTGATCTTCAGCGTGCTCGTTCCGATCCTCGCGCGCCGCTTGCAGACGCTGCCGGTCTTTCAAGCGCTGGTTAAACCACAAGCTGCGCCGCGCTTTGCGCCTGCGCCCGATTCGAAGCTAACCAAACCGATACAATCTCAAGTCTGACCGTGATTATCCCGCGTGTAATGCTGTTCCTCTTTTGTTGCTCGCATGTCTTGTCCGCACAAGTTACGAGCCAACCTGGCGCCTCCGATTCTCTTCAGCACGTTTCCCCAGACAGCATGCAAACGCCCGCGCAGCTCCAGCCCGATTCCGGCGCTTCGCGCTTGCCTCTTCCCGTTTTTGTGATGCCGGATATCCGCCTGCGCCCGGATTCCAGCGCCCATTTTGATTATATTTTTGAAGATTTGTTGCACCTCGGCATGAGTACGTTGCCGCTGCTTCCTGTGCGCGCGGGAGAAATTGGGCAACCGCGTTATTTTGCTGCGGGCGCATTGCCGGCGCGCGCGCTTACCCACATTGTTGATGGGGTCTTGTGGCCTCCGGGCGTCTACGGCACCACCGATCTCTCCGGATTGCCGGACGCCGCCGTTGATGCCCTCAGCCAGATGCCATTGCTTCCCGCAAAATTTTCGGATTATCATTCTGGCAACGGTTTAAATTTTACCACTGACTCTTTGCATTTCAACACGCCCTTCTCACGCGCAGAATATGTGAAAGGGCCATACGGCGCCGAAGCGACGCGCGTACGCTTTGGCCGCGCTTTCAGCCAGCGCTTGACGGGGTTCATCAATTTCACCGTCAGTAATGCCGACGGCTTCGAAAATCAAAACCAAGAATTCGTGCGTGTGCCTTACGATGGTTTCAAAGTAGGCGCAAAACTTGACTATCGCATCAATGCCGCCTGGCGCGCGCGTTATCGCTATTTTCTTTCCCGGCATGAAGCCGGCATTGCTGCGCCCTTTTTTCCGGAAGAGTGGCAAACCGGCGGAGGCGGCCGGCATAAAGAAACAAGATCGTTTCATGCGCTGGACCTGGCGCGGCAGCAAGCGTTTTCCGCGCGCCTGTTTTTATGGCGAGTTGGCGAAGAGTTGAATGATCCAGCAGCGAAAATTCGTCATGATCTGCGCGACGCCGGAGTCGAAGCCAAATGGCAATGGCAGCGGCAAAATTTTACCGGCGCTGTTGCAACACGCGCCGGCCGCGAAACTCTCGCCAGCCCGACGCTTGACTATGACGCGAGATTCTACCAAAACGCCAACGCGCATGTGGCGGCGCGTTTAAGTGATCACGTTTGGCTCAATGCCGCGGCCGACATTCGCCACAAAAGTGATTGGCCCGTGGGTTATGCTCTGGCCGTGACCGGAATTTTCAAAATCAATCATTCATTGCATGTTTGGTTGGGATTCGAACAGCGGCAGATTCCGCCGGCTATCGGCGAGCGCAACAATTCTCTCTCATATTTTTTTCGCAATACTTCTTTGCAAGCAGTCAACCTGCAGCATGCGCAAAGCGGGCTGGCATGGCAAAGCAAAACAGCCGAGATGCAGCTTGTTTTTGGCGGGGCTTGGTGGCATGACGGGTTTTATATACAGCCCAATCCCAGCGATACCACGGCATCTCTGCAAAACAGCGCGGAGGCCATCACAACTCCGGCGCTACAGTTTCGCGGCAGCGTGCGCCCGTTTAAGCGCGTGAAAGCGGGATTGATCTGGGCGCATACCATCCGAGAAGTACCGCAACAATTTTGGTTTTGGCATCAGCCGCGTTTTTATGGCCGAATTCATCTCGAAACAAGCTGGCAATGGTTTGGCAGAAGCCTGGAGGTAAGTCCGCGCGTGGCGATGCGCCTGTTAGGCGAGCGCGCCTCGCCGGATTTCGCGGCTATGCCGGAGTCGATCACATTTACACATTTGCCCGCCGCCAGTTTGCTCGATATTCAACTGAGATTGCGCTACGGCGACGGGGCTTTGTTCCTGGCCTGGGAAAATTTATTGAATAAGGATTTGCAATGGCGCGCCGGTGTTCACGATCTCGGACGGGTTTTTCGCTGGGGATTTTGGTGGACGTTTTTGAATTAAACCATTTCACCGCCCGGGCGGTGTTGAATAGGCAAAAATTTCTTTGAGCTGCGATGGCAACGCAACAAAAGAGGCATTTGCATCATTTTCAATTTGGCGGCAGCGGTTCACAAACCGGCATCATACAATTGTGCCGCAGTTTTTTTTCTTGGGGAATGTTGTTGACGCTTCTACTTTTTTTCGGTTGTGAACCCGAGCCGCCGGCGCATATCAAAGACCCTGGCCATCTCATGTTCCTGGGATTTCCGAACCGCGAAACCCAGTGCAGCCGTTGCCACGGCGAGGAAGGAACCGGCGGGATGTTCGGCCCCAAAATTCGCGATGTCCTGCAGCGCAAAAGCCGCGACTATGTGCGCGAGGTTATCCTCCACGGCAAGGGCGAAGATGATGATGGCATGCCCGGATTTGCAGAGCATTTAACGCCGGAGCAGGTCGAGCAATTGCTGGATTTCCTCGCGGCGTGGAATGACAGCCTGACGGCACCGGCGAATCCATAACCAGCCACGTTGAAAACACCTGTACAGTGATCACGCCTCGGCGCGCAACACTTCCAGCGGAGGGCGATCGACAATGCCCCGGCTGTTCAACATCCCCAACAGCAGCGTCAATCCGGCAACGAGAATCACAATAGCCACACTCGGCGCCAGCGCCGGCGCGAAACTCGTTTTGAACACAAAAAATGCCAGGCCCCACGTGCCGGCAAGCGCGAGCAACAACCCGGTAATCGCCGCCAATCCGCCCAGAAAAAGATACTCGATTGTCATAATCTTGATCACTTGCCGGCGATTTGCGCCAAGCGTGCGCAACAACACGCTTTCCTGAATGCGTTGATAGCGGCTGGTGATCACCGCGCCTGCCAGAACCGCCAGCCCGGTGAAGATGCTGAACAACGCCATGAAGCGAATCACAAATGAGACTTTGCTCAAGATGGTTTCGGCTGTCATCAGAATGAGCGACAGATCAATGGCGGAAACATTGGGAAATTGCTGCACCACCGCGCGCTGCACGTTGGCCGAAAGTTCAGCCTGGCCGGCGCGCGTCACCACGACATGAAATTGCGGCGCATTCTCCAAAACGCCGCTCGGAAAGATCACAAAAAAGCTCGGCATCACGCGTTGCCAATTGACGCGGCGGATGCTGCCGACGCGCGTCGCAATCGGAACGCCCTGGACATCGAACACAATCTCATCGCCCACACTCACCCGTAAATCGTCCGCAATATCATTCTCCAATGAAACGAGAACCGGCTCCTCAGGATTGCCTCTCCCCTTTTGCAACTGTCCCGCAAGCAAGGTTTCATTATCATTCAAGCTGTCGCGATACGAGGAACGGTATTCGCGGCGCAGCGCCCATCTTCTGATGCCGTTGGTGGTGTCCTGTTGCAATTCCCGCACGGATTTGCCGTTGATGCTTTCCAACCGCATGGTGACGACAGGCACGTGTTGCATCACCGGCAAGCCGAAGGATCGCACCAGCGCGGCAACGTTTTCGCTTTGATCCGGCTGAATATCGAACAACACCAAAT
>SZPB01000436.1 GCA_030263535.1 Cytophagia bacterium CHB2 | reverse complement strand
ATGCTGGACATCAACTGGCGCAAGTACATCTGGTCGGAGTACATGGCCCGCGTGCTGCTGTGGCGTCCGGTTATGGCGATGGTCGCGGACTACGAACACCCGAACCACCGCGAGACGATGCTGAAGCAGGGTGTGCGAGCCGGCGATCGCGTGCTTTATCCCTGCGCGGATAACGCGCGCAGTTTCATTCCCGAAGAATTGCAGCGCCGCGGGGTTTATGTTGACGTGATGGAACTTTATACCATTGCGCCGGACACGCCGGATAATCTTGATTATATTCGCGCCGCGCTGGACTCTGGCGTGATTGATGCGGTCACATTCACCAGCCCCTCGGCCGCGCGCCGTTTTTTTGAAATGTTCTCCTGGCCAGAATTGCTGCCTCGTCCGGTTATTGCCGTCATCGGACCAACGACTGCCGCGGCATTGTGCGACGCCAAAGTAAATGATTTCGTGCAACCGGCGCAGGCCACAGCGGAGAGTATGATCGCCGCGCTGGCGGAGCATTTTGAGAGCTACCGCCCGGGCGATTCGAAAGTACGAGTTTAAATGTTATGAAACGTGTACAAGCTTTCTAACGAATCGCCCGGGCAGTTTGTTATTGATTAGAATCGTGCAATCGGAGCTTCTCATTTGAATACAACCTCTTCAAATTCTCTGTTCTTGCGCGCCTGTCACGGCGAGCCGGTGTCGCGCACGCCGATTTGGATCATGCGCCAGGCCGGCCGTTATTTGCCGGCCTATCGCGCCACACGCGCGAAAGTGGATTTTCAGGCGCTTTATCGCACGCCCGCGCTGGCCGCGGAAGTAACCGTGCAACCCATCGAAATTCTCGGCTTCGATGCCGCCATCATCTTTTCAGATATTTTGGTGATGCCGGAGGCCATGGGCATGACGCTGGAATTTCATGAAGGCTCCGGCCCGCGCTTCCCGGCGCCATTGCGCACGCCCGAGGATTTCAAAAAACTCCGCCGCGTGCAAGCTGAGGCGCATTTGGATTACGTGCTGGAGGCGATCCGGCTGACGAAGGAAAAACTAGCCGGCACCGTCCCGCTCATCGGATTTTGCGGCTCGCCGTGGACATTGGCAACCTACATGATCGAAGGGCACGGCTCCAAAAATTTCGTGAACGCCAAAACCATGCTGTACAGCCAGCCCGGACTTTTGCACGAGTTGCTTGCCCTGATCACAGAAAATTTGCGCGATTTTCTCAATGCGCAACTGCGCGCCGGCGCTGACGCTGTGCAGATTTTCGATTCCTGGGGCGATTGTCTGAGCCCGCAAGTTTATGAAGAATTCTCGCTGCGCTATGTCAAGCAATTGATCTCCGGCCTCAAGCGCACGCAACAGCCGGCGATCTTTTTTCTGCGCGGGCGAGGCAGCGGCCTGCCGGCCCTGGCCCAAAGCGGGGCCTCGGTTCTGGGTTTGGATTGGACGATCGATCTTGCCGAAGCGCGGCAACTCACCGGCGACCGCCTTCCGCTGCAAGGCAATCTCGATCCTGGAGTCTTGTTTTCGCGTCCGGAAGTTATCCGCCGGGAAGTCTACAACATTCTGCAGAAAATGAAAGGCGCAACCGGCCACATTTTCAATCTTGGCCACGGCGTCCTGCCGGAAACGCCCGTGGAAAACGTGAAAGCGTTGATTCAAGCAGTGAAGGAATATGGCAGGTGAAAACACAAGGCAGAATTTTAATGGCAGAAAGATGATTGGCCCCCAAAATGGTTATCGAAAAAGATCACGGTCACAATTTTCCTGCCAATCATTTTTCTGTCATAGCTTTTGATTATTGTCAGGCCTGAATATGAATACAACCCTCGACATCAATCTCGATTTGTTGCGCAAATACGATCGCCCCGGGCCGCGCTACACCAGCTATCCTACGGCCCCGCAATTCACCGAATCCTTTGGCGCGCAGGAATTTCTCGGCGAAATCCTCAAAACGAATGAATCCGACGCCGCCGATCGCGGGCTGTCGCTGTATTTTCATTTGCCCTTCTGCGATACCCTGTGTTACTTTTGTGCCTGCAACATGATCATCACGCACAATTCCAAGCGCATCGATGATTATCTCGATCACCTCGAGCGGGAAATCGCGTTGACCGCGGGTTTGATCGATCACAGCCGCAAAGTCGAGCAACTGCACTGGGGCGGCGGCACGCCGACTTATCTTTCGCCGCAACAAATTGCGCGTCTCGGACGCTTCATTCACAAACATTTCAATTTTACCCGCGACGCTGAGATCAGCGTGGAGATCGATCCACGCGGCCTTGAGCGCGGCCATCTCGAAGCGTTGCGCGAGGCGGGTTTCAATCGCGCCAGCCTGGGCGTGCAAGATTTCAATCCGGAAGTGCAGGCCGCGGTGAATCGGGTGCAGCCTTACGAGCTTACGGAGTGGACGCTCGCAACCCTGCGCGAATTGGGCTTCGGCAGCATCAATTTGGATTTGATATACGGCCTGCCGTTTCAAACGCAAGAAACGTTTGCAGAAACGCTGCGCCTGATTTTGACCATGCAGCCCGAGCGTCTGGCGGTGTTCAACTACGCCCACGTGCCCTGGATGAAAAAACATCAGCGCGTCATTACAGAAGACAAGCTGCCCTCACCGGAAACAAAGCTGCAAATACTCAAACAAACGATCGAGATGGTGCAGGAAGCCGGTTACGTTTACATCGGCATGGATCATTTTGCGCAACCGCATGACGAGCTTGCGGTGGCGCAAGCCTCCGGAAACTTATATCGCAACTTCCAGGGTTATTCCACTCACGCGAATTGCGATTTGTATGCTTTCGGCATCACCGGCATCAGCATGGTCGGCGATGTGTATGCGCAAAACGTCAAGGAATTGGGGCATTACTACAAACGCATGTCGGAAGGCCGTCTGGCAACGGCGCGCGGCTGCCGCTTGTCGTGGGATGATCAACTGCGCCGCCACGTGATCACCCGGTTGATGTGCGACATGCGCCTCGATCGGCGCTCCGTCGTGAGTGATTTCGGCATTGATTTCGACGCCTACTTCATGCCCGCTTTGGAAAGCTTGCGCGAGCTTGAAGACGACGGTTTGCTGGAGATGAACGATGAGCAAATCATCGTCACGCCCATGGGGCGATTGTTGATTCGCAACATCGCCATGACATTCGATTCTTATCTGACCCAAAAGCAAAACCGCGCGCTGTTTTCACGCACGGTGTGATGGTAATTTGATCAAATCAAATGGCAAAAAGATGAAGGGCAGAAAAATATTTATTCGGCTTGCATTTTCCTGACATACATTTTCCTGACATACATTTTCCTGACATACATTTTCCTGTCATTAGCTTTTACCTTTACGATTATGCTCGAAGAATATGCTCGAAGAAAAAACCACTGACGCCCTCATCATCGGCGCGGGCATTTCCGGATTGGCGTGCGCCGCGTGGCTGCGCCAGCAAGGCGTGTCCGTCGCCGTGCTGGAAACCGCGTCTCAAGCCGGCGGCGTGATGCAGACCGAGTTGCACAACGGCTATCTTTGTGAAACCGGCCCCAACAGTTTGCTCGAAACCTCGCCGCGGATTGGAGAGCTGATTGCGCTCGCCGGTTTGCAGGATGATATGATCGCCGCCGGGCCGCAAGCCAAACGGCGGTACATCGTCAAAAACGCGCGCTTGCAAGCGCTGCCCATGAGTCCGTTGGCATTTTTGCGCACCCCGCTGTTCAGTCCCGCCGCCAAGCTGCGGTTGATGCGCGAGCCGTTTATCGCGCCCTTGCCGGCGACAGAAGATGAATCCATCGCTTCATTCGTGCGCCGTCGTTTGGGCAACGAGTTTCTCGATTATGCCATCGATCCGTTCGTGGCCGGCGTTTATGCCGGTGACCCGGACAATCTGAGCGTCGCCTGCGCTTTTCCCAAGCTCAAGGCTTTGGAGGCAAACTACGGCAGTTTGATTCGCGGCGCTATTCGCGGGCGCAAAGAGCGCGCGCAACGCGAAGATAAGGCCAAAGACCGGGCCCGCATGCTTTCGTTCCGCCGCGGTTTGGGACAACTCAACACCGCACTGGCGCAGAAGCTGGGCCGGAACATCCTCTATGAAATTTCAAATCTTCAAATCGCACGCGATCCCATTGAGGCAAATTGGCAAGTGAGTTTCCGGCAGCGGGGTGAGAGTTATTCTCTCGCAGTGCAACATCTCGTGCTGACAATTCCAACGAATCGTCTATTAGAAATCTTCTCTGGAGAATTGGCCGAGGCATGCCGCCCGTTGCAGCAGATTCCCTATGCCCCGGTCGTTGTACTGACCACGGGCTTCAAGCAGGAAGATGTTCAACACCCGCTCGATGGTTTTGGCTTTCTCGCTCCCAAAAAGGAAAAGCGCCAGATTTTGGGCACGCTGTGGAATTCCTCAATTTTTCCCGAGCGCGCGCCGGCCGGGCGTGTGTTGCTCACCACGTTCATCGGCGGGGCGCGCCAGCCGCATCTCGCGGATTTGAATGATGAAAAACTCATCGAGCTGACGCTTCAAGAGTTGCGCGAACTTATCGGCGCACACGACCGGCCGGAGTTCATGCACGTGCGCCGCTATGCGCGCGCCATTCCGCAGTATGCGCTGGGCCATCAGCGCTACCAGCAGATTATCAATCGGTTAGAGAGAGACTTCCCGGGATTGCATTTTGCGGCCAATTATCGCGATGGAGTTTCAGTCAGCGATTGCATTGTGAGGGCGCACCGCACGGCCGGGGAGATTGCGCAGGCGCAC
>SZPB01000435.1 GCA_030263535.1 Cytophagia bacterium CHB2 | reverse complement strand
CTCTTGACGTAAAGCCGCGCCAGCATCGAGGCCCGTGAGCCGAAGTACAACGTCTTGCCCTCGGCATTCTCGCCCGATTGAAAATAACCCGACTTTTTCAGCTTGGTGCGGAATTGCTCATGATGAAACTCACCGTCAAAGGCAAAATCGGTAAAGACATCCAAGCGACTGACCTTCAGGAATTCGAGCCAGGGCACATGCCTTTCAGGGAAAGCCCGCAAGCTATCGAGAATCTTGCAAAGCCATTGCTGCATGCCGTCAAATCCACGCATTTCAAAACCGAGCGCGAGAAACTTGATATAAGCCGACTGCCGATTCACGAAGAACAGGAACTGTCCTATACGCAAGCACACCGGATAGGCTTTCATCCACGCTTTTTCACGAATGCACGACACACCTTTTAGAGAAAAACTCTGGTCATAATCATAATACTCTATCTGCTCAACGATACTTTTCCAATCAATCAGCGGCCCACAGTCCAGGAATAAACACAGCGTATCAACACCCGAAGCTAACAAAACAAACTCATCCACCGCCCTCTCATTTTCACACACTTTTACCTGACTCTCGGACATTTACCGCCACCTTAGCCGTTGGACACCATCATCTGATTTACGCTCAAGCCCTGCCTTATTAGGAGTGGGCAGGCAGTACTTTTAAGTACTTATACATATACTAGTACTGTTGATGCACTTCAATAAAAACAAGCACTCACGCCAGCCTCCGCCATTGCGCTTGACGGACTGCGCGGGCGCAGTCCTCAGCGCGTGACTGCCAATCATTCTCATATCTCCGCACTCTTTTTCAAGCAGCGACCGCCAAGCGCTCCCGGCTTTGCCAAGAAACTCTTTTTAACCTGCTCACCAACTCACTTCCATTCATTGCCGGCAACTTGGCGAGAATCTCTTTAGCCTCTGCCTTACTCACATACGGCGCTTGGCATTCCATCAACTCACCGCCATTTTTGAGCAGGAATCGCCCTGGCACTTCCGCCAACTTCGTGGCCTGGGCATTACCGAGAAACGCGATACTATCTTCCTTTTGCTCCACGCGAAACACAACTCTTGTCGCCAGCATGCTGCGAATACGCGGAGGGATCGCGCCATCGGTTGAAGTCGGCCTTTGCGTACACACCACCAAATGAATGCCCGCTGCCCGGCCCAAACGCGCCAGCTTGTCGATGTAAAACGTCGAGCGTTCAAATGTTTTCTTATCCACCAACGAGCTATCAAAAAACTCTGCGCTTTCGTCAATGACCACAATGACCGGCGCAATGCCGGGCAACTGCTGCACGCTTTCGCAAGTGCTGTTTGCGAGCAAAGCCGCACGCCGTTGATACTCGGCAAACAACTCCGCCAACACCATCGCCGCGTTTTCATGCTCCATGATCAAAACGAAATTCCTTCCCAGCTTGTCGAAAAACGCAAACTCCGCCCCGCCCTTGAAGTCGATGCCGACAATGCACGCCTCGGGATTCACCACAAAGACTTGCGTCATGAAGCTACGCAAGAATACGCTTTTGCCCTGCCCGGTCATACCGCAAACGCCAACATGCACAAGCTCCTCGAGATTGAAACCCTGCCAGCCTTTTTTTGATAATCCGAAAACGACATTGCCTGTAACCGGCACCCGCTGCAAAGGAATAAGTGAAGGCAAGTCCGTGGGGAAGTATGACACCTCGAGCAAATTGGGATAAGTCGAGCCGTCTTTTTTGCGGGCAAATGCAACATCGCCGATGAAAACACCCATCGCCGAAGAAAGCTCAGCCCGGCGCTCGCGAATTTTTTCCGGCGTGTAGCCCTTGCCTTCGATGATCAAAACCTTGTCACTCGCGGAGATTACAGCCGGAAACTCCTTCACGTCCTCGCCGGTGAGATTGGTTTCAGTGACCAGCCCAACATGCAAACAGGCCTTGCGCCAGCGTTCTTCGATTCGTTCCGCGTTTATCACTCTCTCCGTAAGCCCGTTCAGCATGGCCACGCCGGCCAGCGTCCACAAGACAGCAAGCAACAAAACAAAAAGCCAGTTCAAGGCATTGCCTGAGACTGGCGAGAAAAAGGGAGTCGGCAAGTATCCGAGCCAGGCCGGCTTGATGAGATCGAACGGCCCGGCGCTTGCCGTCCAATAGTTTGAGACCAAACGCGCCAAGAGCCACAGATAAAACGGCGCATAAAACGCCAGCAACCAGCGCAACAACACGCGCCCAATCACTTTGATGCGATCATAAAGCCGCAAGACTTTGTAAGCGAACAAAAACCGGATGAAGTCGAGCAGGAAGTAAGGCACCAGCCTGTTTCTCTGTTTGCGTTTGCTGCTACTCATTTCTTGCCTCTCACTAAGTTTCGGTGATCCACTACGAGAACCGTCCTGGTTGCTTCAGAAGGTGTCCTACCTTCTGAGCCACCGGAAACCGCTCGCTTGGAGACAGTGCAAGTCATTTGCTTCGTACTGAAAGCAAAAACACTTCTTCGCATGACGGCTCGCGGTTTCCGGTGGTTTAGGAAAAGCCTTGTTACGGCTTCGGAGTAACGTCCACGTCCGGCCACAGCGCCAGCCTCGGCATAAATGAACGTTGGGCGCGAATGCCGGCCCGGGTTAGGCTTCTGACAGTGCCCCGCGTTCAACGGCTGCGGTTAGAGGGGAGGAGAGCGCGCCAATGTTTTCACCTGTGCTTTCGTTTTTAGTCCGCGTTTGACGACTGTTGAAACGACAACGGGGAGATTGTAAAAGACTTTTGCACATTTCTTTTTTGAAAAGCCAAAACCATCTCCCCGCGCCTCGTGTTACACTAATGCGCTGCGATGCCCTGAAGACTGCGCAACATCATTTGATATTCGGCGAGAATCTCCAGCGCGCGCACCATCCAATCGAGCGGAATGACATAACTCTCATGCTCGCGATAGCCGCAAATAAACTCCGGGCAACTCAAGCGTGCAAAGCCGTTATCCCGAATCAACTGCATCGGCTGGCCGCAGCAAATGCAGCGATGCCGCGCCGAGTAGTCGCCGAATTCAAGTTCAGCAATTGCCTTGACCATCACGCACCTCCGGCCACAGCCATCTTGCGCTCGGCCTCAGCCTGGTGAATAGTGATGTCCCCTTCATTGGCGGTGATCACCATGCAACGTTCCCATTTGTTCGCGGGCCGGATGTTCTTGAACTTCACATGCAGCTTGACGCCCTTGCGAACGATGTCGCGCAGCTTCTGAAAATCGCGATAGACTTTGACCTTGATCAATTCGTCGTTAAAGTCCGTGTCTACACCGGAAAACCAAAAAAGTGGAACTTCTTCAGTTCCGCCGTTTTTCTTGGGAAACTTAGCGACTTCTTGGTCGTGCCCAACAACTTCGAACAGGATTCTCATGATTAAATCTCCATTGATTAGAAATTTGGTTGATAACGTGAATTCACTCAAAAAAGCCTTAAACAAGCGCCCACAGCGCCGCAGAATCAACGATCTGTGGCTGAGCCTACCTCAAAACGGATCAAACCCAGGGCCTTGCCGCGCTGTGGCAGCATGGGTAACCTCCGGGAGTTTCGTCTGCCCATTTTGCGGCATGGTTTGCACTGCACCTTGATCGACCACAAACGAGCCTGCTGGCGGATACACGACATTGCCTGGCGCGCCACCGCCTGGCCCGCTCAGCGAAGATGCACCGGCACCGAACAAGAAAACGAGAATCGGTGACAGCACGGCAATTGACAAATCCGGCGAGATGGAAAACAGCACGCGCACGATCTGCGCCTGAGAACCAAGCGCCGCGGCTGCCTTGCTCTCCGCCTCTGCGCCAAGCTCAAAGCGAACACGCTTCTCAAGCTCGCGAACGTATTCCCGCTGCTCTTTCTCGCGCTGCAACAGGCTCGCGCGATCTGCATGCGAAAGACCATACTGATTCAAACGTTGAATAATTTCGGCCAAATCAGCCCGCGCCTGTTTGACATCGGAATGCTGCTGCACCACGCTTTCAAGCTGCGTTTGCTCGCCTGAACTGAAGCCGATATAGGTGAGTGACATTGAAACGAGAAAAAGCCCGATTGCCGCGAGAATCATCAACGCTCGACCTCCGCGCCCGACGCCCGGCACACGCATCACTGAGAGCATGGCCATCAGCATCGAGGTGAGCGTCAAGCCGGCGGCAATGCACCCGAGCCACAGCGGATTGCGCTCCAGCGTAACTTCCAAGCCGAGATAATTGCCCCGGATCGAAAACACGACCGACAACAACAGGGCAAGCACGACCACACCACGCAAGAATTTTGCAAAGTCCTCGCTGTCAAGGTGTGGACGATACCCGCCTGCAAGAGACCCATAGGTTTGCATGGGCTACCTCCAGAATGTTGATTAGTGAATGAGTTGGTGAAGCAAAAGGCGGGAAGTCCAAGAGGAAAAGCTTGCAGAAGAGGCAAGAAATCTCTATTTTTAAACGCACTTGAGTGATGGACTTCCATCGCTTTTGCATAGCTCAGGGAGCCGCAATCTTCCTGAGCTATCTTTTTTTCAAGACAACGTCAATGCACTTGACTCAGCATCACCTCCTTCTCAAGATTTCTGATTTCGTTTGCTTTATCAAATAAAAACGCCCACTCATCCTCATGAGTGGGCGTTATCCAAAAAGTTCGATTAGCGTCTACGAAAGGGAGCCAGAACAGACAAAGGTCAACATGATCACCCATGTTGGCCTTTTCTTTTATATTGTTTGTGGTTCAGAATTCTGTACAGCGAAATCCTTCAGCA
>SZPB01000434.1 GCA_030263535.1 Cytophagia bacterium CHB2 | reverse complement strand
ATCGAATTCGAAAACCAGTGGAACAAACAAAACAAAACCGCAGTCAAAGTTCCTTAACAAAAGCCCTTTTTGTGTCCAAAAAATGGGGTGCACTACAGTGGTTCTATGGCGCCCCGCTGGGGCTTGGTGATATCTCATGATTACCGATTTCCCAGGGCGTTGCCCTTCGCTTTTACATTTCGCCCCTTTGGGCTATTTGTCTGTGCCATAGAATTCGACTTAACGTTGTAGTATTAATCTGTAATCTCGAAACGCCCGCCTTCGCGGACAAATGGCATCTTGAGATAATCCGGGCCCAGACTGGAGGTGGTTGGCCCGAGTGTTTGCAGTAATAACGATGGTATGTTTTCATGCGCGATCAGCAGATACGGCACAACCTCATATGTTCCGGGCGCGAGCCGGGGCGTCACTTCGCGGAGGCGAAAGGTGAAGCCTCGCACAACCGGTGTGCGTCCGACAATGATCACTTCTCTCGCGCTGCCGCCGGCGACGCGCTGAAAAACCGTGGTGGCGCCGGTGTTCGTCGATTCGAAAATGACCGCGCCTAGCGTGCCGATGACGGATTGCGGGAAAATTACAGTGGCCGTATCGCCAATCAGAGTTTGCAGCGTTACCCGGAGATCGATCGCTTCGGCGGTATCGCTTTGTGCGACACGGGCAGGACTGAGCTGGGTGGTGATGCCGAGAAACGGACTTAATACGATCTTGGCTCTGAGCGCGCCATTTTTGTTGAGATCCGCTGCGTCATACACAAAAACGCCGTTGCGCGTGGTGACGTTTGCCGTATTGAGCCTGCAATTGGCCATATAAAAATAAAGATCGAACGCGCCGCTGATGCCGCCGCCCGGCTGGCCTGCCGCAGGCGGCAAAATCAACCGAAACGCCCCGTTCGCGTCGGCGCGCGTACCGGCATTGAACGTATCCAGCCAAACGAATGCATCTTTCGCGCTGGCGCCGTTGTTCAGGGCGACCGACCCGTTGATGGCCTGCGTTCCGCCGCTGATGTCATTATCGCCAAAGGGACTTTCGAGACAGCCGGCCAGCAGAACGAGAGTGGGCCACACCAAGAAAACATGTAGAGTTCTCATCACAAGGTTTCCGAGATTTTTGTAACTCTGCAACCTTAAACGTTCTACACTGATTTTCGAGCAAGCTGAAAATCGAGGCTCTTCCAGCAGCTTTGAAAACTTCGCCCACAAAAGTAGAACTGCTACAGAAAGAAAAAAGCCTTTTCTGTGGGATTTCATCTCGGTGGGCGAAACACTTTCAGAATTTTATTCTAACTTTGAGCGGCTCGCGGCCGGAATCGCAGCGTTACTCACTGCTTTTCACGACGAGCTGGCCGCCGGTGCGCTTCGTCGGAATTTTGAGAAAATTCGCGCTGAAGTTTTCCACTGCATCGCCCAAACTGGGCAGAAGCCCCGGCGGCAGGACTTTTTCGGGAACGATAAGAAAGTAGGGCACGACTTCGTAACTTCCTTGCGGCAGGTAATCCGGTGTAAAATTGAGAGTCATGCTGCGGCGATATGCCTCTTGCCCGATTTTTATGCTATCGCGGGCGGCGGGGTTGACCGTCAAAGCATAGGAAAAAACAGCGCCGGTTTCTTTTTGCTTAAAAAAGAGGGCGGGACTTTCATTCTCCGGAAAAAGCACGGTCACAGAATCGCCGGCGGCGGACAATGAAAGCTGCACATTCATCGGACCTTGATAATCGCCTGCAATCTCTGCAGGCGTCACCGTGGTTTCAATGTGTAATCGTTTGAGTAGCGAAACCGTGTTGTTCAACTCGCCGCGGCTGTTAAGCCCGCCGCGCGAATACAAAAATTTGCCATCGCGTATCGCCAGATCCACCGAGGAAAGCTGATAGTTGGCAAGATAAAAATAAAGCGAGTGAACGCTGGCGCCCACCAAAACATTCGGCGCAACCGGCGGCAAATTGATTTGAAATTCGCCGCTTTGACCGGTGTACGTCGCGAAGCTCGTGCCGTCCAGCCAAACATAAACATCTGAGGGTGTTGCGCCCTCGCTCAACAAAACCCGGCCGCTCATTTGAGCGCCGGCGGTGAGCTCATTGTCATTGGCAGGATTTTTTTGGCAGTTTGACAGCAGCAAACTGAAGGCAAGTACTAGCAACAATCGTCTCAGGCGATTGCCTCGTCTCACGAGGTTAAATCCGGGAGACAGCCATTTTTTAGAATATGGCGCAACAGATAAAGGCTGCCAACGGATATTTATTTTGAATCGGTTGGCAGCTTTCATCCGTTTCCTCTTGTGATCAAATCGATAAGGCGATTCTGTTATGAAGCTCATTCAGGGTAAACGCCTCAAAACTGCGCGCCGAAGATCAGGTAATAACGCCGGTCGCGAATGGCCAGGCCTTCCAGGACTTCGTCGCTTTTGTTCAACAAATTGCGGCCGGTGGCATTGGCAAAAAGCTTGAGCTTGCCCATTTGAAAGGTTTTGCTCAAATGCAAATCGAGATTGGAAAAACCGGGCAGCGCAATTTCCGCCAGTTCGCCGAACACCGGCTGGCCGTCGGCTTGGTCGCCGCTTTTGAGACGGCGCAGCCAGCCAAATTGCTCGCTTTCGGTGAACCAATACGCTTGAAACGAATAGCCGGCATGCTCGAGATTGAGTGTGAGCGTGCGTTTGAGATCCGATTTGAATGGAAACGCGGATTTTTCGGAGATCGAATATCGTGAAATGCCGCCGGTCAGCGTCGCTTTTTTGCGGAAGAAGAAGGTGCTGGCCTTGGCCTCGATGCCGGAAATGCGCGCATTCTGCACGTTATCGAAGAACAGCACGGGAACGCCCGGCGTTGCTGCGATGCGGAACTTGTTTTCGTAGTGGTTTTGAAAATAATTGCCAGAAATCTGCCAGCCGTAGATGCTGGTGTTCGCGCGCACATCGCGCGAAATCGTGAAGCCGAGTTCCACGCTGCGATTTTTTTCCGGATTCAAATCCGGCTGCGATTCTTCCGGCGCAAAAAAGGCGGGCGAACTGGTTTGCTGCAAGAGAGTCGGAAATTTGACATTGGATCCGGCATTCAAATAACCGTTGAGCGCGAGATTGTTGCGATAGCCGTCAAAGCTGAAGGCAAATTTGAAGGTGGTTTCACGCCAGTCGTTGCGATCAAAAGCTCCCGCTACCACCAACGGATTCGGATCCCCCGGCGTGCCGCGCAACACATAATCGACTTGATCGTCGAGCACGCGATCATGGCGCAGGCTAAAATCGACATCCACGGTTTGGAAGAAATCCGAGCCGCCGTCGTTATGCAGTTTCACAATGGCAACCGCGCCATGCTGGCGGCGGTCAAATTGCGCGGATTCGATGCCCAGGCGCTGTTCTCCGGGAACGTCACGCGCGTCTTGATAATCGAGTTCTGAGGCCTGAAACTGATAGGCGGTGAGCAAATCGACGCGGCCTAGCCGGAACTGCTTTTCGGCATTGACCTGCACGGCGCGGTCGTCGATGTCGCTGTCAATGGTGCCGCCGCTGGTCAAGGTGCGCGCTTCATCGAGGCGGCGCAGCGTCAGCGACAAATTGAAATCTTTGCGCTGGGATTGTTCGGCAGCATACCTGATCGTCACCATGTGATTCAAGTCGTTTTGGCGCTCGAAATCCCGGAAATTGTCATAATCCAGGGCGGTGTAGAGATATGTCGCACTCAGTTCCTTTTTCAGGCGGTTGCCTTCGGCTTCGGAGAAACGATACGTCAAGTTGCCGGTATGATGCAACTCCGCGTTTTCCAGTCCGCTGTTGTCATCAACGGCATCGACAAAATCCCGTTTGGAGGCGCCGCGCTTGAAGTTGTAGGACGCGTGCAGCTTGTCGAGATTCCGGTAAAAGTGCAGGCCCCAGTTGCCGGAGCGGTAGGTGCCCAGGCGTTGTTGAAAGCGCACGGAATAATCTTTCTGCACTTTCGGCACGGCGTTGATGACGCCGCCAAAGGCATCCGGGCCGTAGAGCGCGGTATTGCTGCCCTTGATGATTTCCAGACGCTCGATGTCCTCCAAATCCAGCAACTGCAAGTCAAAGATATTGTCATAGGCGCTGTTCATCTTGACGCCGTTGAACAGCACGGTGACTTCATCCGGATTGCTGCCGCGGATCGAGATGGTTTTCTTGCCGCTGAGCTGTTCTTCCACCTGCACGCTCTGGTCGGTTTTCAGCAGATCGCCGGCATCTTCGAAGCCGCGAATTTCAAAGCTTTTGGCATCAATCACCGAAATCGGCTGCGGCAAATCCGTGTCAATGTCCAGGCGCTGCCGGCCCTCTTCTTCAATTTCGACGCCCGGCAAGACGATAACGCGCGGCTGCAGGTAGACCGAGCGCAGCTTCATCAGCTCTTCCAGGGTGACTTCCATGGGTTCATAGCCGACATGCTGAAAGACAATGACGCTTTGCATCGTGGTGTTGGCCAGCGGCAGCGCAAAGCGCCCGGCAAAATCCGTGGTTGAGCCGACTTTGGTGCCTTTAAAATAAACATTGACGCCGCGAATTTCGCGATGGGTGTTGCGGTCGCGCACGGCGCCGGCAAGCTTGATCTCCTGCGCTGGCAGCACAAAGGGGAGAAGCATGCCAAGGCAAAACAACAGGCGGGTAAAAAACGGCAACGGTGACATGGAGGCCTCCTCTGCAAAGGTCGGAGTGTTTTCCGGCTGGGCGTGAAAAGTTGCGGGCAAAATGATACTCACAGGAATGAGAAGCAAGCAAAAACTGTTGAATTGC